>CALXAM010000030.1 GCA_944386285.1 uncultured Clostridia bacterium
AGGAAAATCCAAAAGTTTAGATTTTCCCACAATGCTTATCTTTTGGTCTTTGGTTCGGAATAGTGTAGTGCTGGCGGTCTATCTCTTGTTTTCGGTTGCTTGCTTCCTTACCGTACATGAGCATTCATGCAGGGGTTCTATCCAATTGTTCACTATTCAATTGTTATTCAGTTGTTGCCATCATGACGATTTTCTCTCCGCGATGCTTTCACCATCGCGGCCGCGTCAAGGAGTCACCTGAGAGGTGGACTGTCTCCCTTCTGCTTTTTTATTCAGTATAACATTCGTCATCTTATACATCATCGTCATCTTCCTTTCGCAGATGTCATACACTACGTTTGCGAAAGCACTTTAAATCATTGGACTCACCTTTTCAATTTTATGATTCAGGAGCCGCCTGACTTATTTCATTGGTAACACCTATTTCTTTTCAAATTTTTTAACTGTACGTGTTGTGCATTAGCACAATTTGGACTACGCACTTCTGATCGTCTTCTTGTCAAATCAAACGTGATTCAACCAATCTTCTGATACAAACGTTGCACCTTATTTGCTTCTTTGTATCATTTTGAAGCGATAATTCAAAAGCGGTCTAACCTATTTCATTGGTAACACCTATTTCATTTTTATTTCGGACAACCTGATTATTCAACCCGCTTACTGGCGAACCGGATAAATCTCAGGATTTCCATCCTACATCTGGTGTAATATTTACCTGTACATTGGACTCACCTTTTTTAGTTTCATCACAAAGTCGGATTCTACCAATGGGTATATCCAAAGTATCCTTTTTTAGCGCGGTGGATACGCCGCTGTCGTTATCAGTATGGTAAAAGCGGACCGGCAACGTGATTTTGCCGTTTTGAACACCCGCTAAAAATTCTTAATCGATTTGATTGGTCTGCGTAAAGCCTATTCGTTATTTAAAAGGCGATCTGATTTTAATGATTTACCGCCGGCTTATCTTTCGTTCAGACATTTTACTGTTTAGCGGATGCTCTCCTGTGCTCTTACCATACGGATCTGGCCGATTGGTTCATCTAAGCACATTCTGCAATCCTCCTTATTCAATTTAATTGGATCTTCGAGTTCTTTTTCTTATCTCTTATCCTGACTATAATATACCACACGGATTCTATTTTGTCAACAGTTTTTATTGTGAACTTTATATTTTTTTATTGAAAATAAATAATGAATCTTTCACTATTGACATTTACTTCTTTATCGTTTACACTTAAAATAGAAGAAAACGGGCATGAAAGGAGATTCTTTTTATGGCACAGGACCAGGAATTCAATCCCGATATTTATACGCTTGTGGACGAAGAAGGTGTCGAGCAGACCTTTGAACTGCTGGATGTCATGGAGGTTGGAGATGACCGTTATTTTGCACTGATTCCGTACTTTGAAAATCCGGAAGATATGCTTGATGACACAGCCGATCTGATCGTCTTGAAAAGCCAGATGGATGAAAACGACGAGGAACTCATGGTTTCGATTGATGATGATGATGAATATCAGCGTATCGGCGAAATGTTTTTGGAAAAACTGAGTGCTTATTTCGAGGGCGATTCAGAGGAATAAGATTCCCTGTTGTTTTTTCTCAAAAATATGCTATAATGTAATTGTTCTGCTTTGTGCGTGTGTGTGGATAATATAAATCCAACACTTAGTTAATTAGGAAACCGGACTCTCGTTTTGGGGATGCAGACCTCCCGCCTTTGGCGGACGTTGGGAGCGCAAACACTGCGAGGAGGTATCCACCTGCTTTTACCGCGGGTTTTTAGCTTACCATGCATTACGGCAAAGCGGATCATAAAAGCGCTGCGGAAATCCGCAGCGCTTTTATGATTCCTTGTTTACAAGAAAGGATATACACCTATGGATTTTTCCTCTGTTTTTACGCGTACTGCGGCACTCATCGGTCAAGATGCGCTTAAAAAACTGCAGCATAAAACGGTCGCTGTGTTAGGGCTCGGCGGCGTGGGCGGCATGTGCGCTGAAATGGTCGCACGAAGCGGTGTCGGCACCGTGATTTTAATGGATCACGATACGGTTTCCCCCTCAAACTTAAATCGTCAGAACTTTGCGCTTGTTTCCACTGTCGATATGAATAAAACAGACGCTGCCGTTTTGCGCTTAAAAGACGCCGCGCCGTTTTGCAAACTTATCCCTGTGGAATCGTTTTACTCCGCCGAAACACGCGATCTTTTATTCAATTTTCACCCCGATTTTGTCATCGACGCGATCGATACTGTTTCGGCAAAGCTTGACCTTCTTGCCGCCTGCCGGGAGCGAAAGATTCCGTCTATCATGTGCTTAGGAACCGGCAACCGGCTTGACCCGAGTGCATTTCGTATCGGAACGATCGAGGAAACCGCCGGATGCGGATGCGGCTTAGCGCGTGTCATGCGCCGCGAATGCAAAAAGCGTGGCTTTTCCGATGTACCGGTCGTATATTCCACCGAGATGCCGCATGTCGTCGTCACCGACACGGAACACGGCCGTCACAGTCCCGCAAGCATCAGCTTTTGTCCGCCTGTTGCCGGATGCCTACTGGCGTCATTTGCAGTGCAAACATTGTGTAAAACTGAATAGAAACAAAGAAAGTGTGTCATGATAGTTTCATAACACACTTTTTCTTTTTTAAAAAGGAGGTTTGCTCTGTGAAACGTTCGCTTCTTCCATTTTTCGCAGGCACTGCAACCGGTCTGGCAAACGGTCTGTTCGGCGCAGGCGGCGGATTGCTTGCCGTTTTTTTGTTAAACCGCTGCGGCATCGACAAAAAATCATCTCATGCCACCGCGTTAGCACTCACCCTGCCGCTCTCGCTTATCAGTGCAATCATTTTATTTTGCTGGGGCACGACACTCCCGCTCGGTGCACTGTGTATCGCAATTCTCTGTGGACTTCCGGGCGCGTGGCTCGGAACCATTTTGCTCAAAAAAATCTCACCGGCACTGCTCTCACGCATGTTCGGCATTGTGATGATCGTGTCTGCCGTACGGATGTTTCTGCGATGAACCTGATTGCTTTAGGGATCGCCGGATTTTTTTCGGGTATCTGTGCCTCTATGGGAATCGGCGGCGGATTTGTATTGATGCTATATCTCACCCTGCTTGCAGGAACACCGCAAAAGGAAGCACAGCTGTTTAACCTGTGTTTTTTCCTGCCGATCGCTGCTTTTTCGCTCTGGCGTCACCGTAAAAACGGACTTCTCTGCACCTCTCCCATCAAGCCGGCACTATTGGGTGGCATCCCCGCCGCACTCGCCGGTTCGCTTTTGGCTGCTTTTCTGCCAAACGCACAAATCGCAAAGTTATTCGCTATCTTTTTGGCGATCATCGGCATAAAAACCGTATTTGCCAGACGCGAGTCAGAACAATCAAAGGAAGAACGCGTTATCCGCCCGACGCAGAAACAGTGATTCAAGCCGCTCTGTCATCGCACGCACATCAAGAGCACGTGCATGTTTAGGACACTGACGCACACACCGCATACACTGAATACAACGTGTGGGATCTGCCGCAAACGTTTCTTTGTCAATCGCACGGACAGGACAAACTGCTGCACAAACGCCGCATGATGTGCACGATTCATCATGCTGGGGCGCACGCTCCGGTTTGTTCCACACCTTATATGGACGATTCCCCGGAAGATTCGGCGACGCATGATCGTTTGCGGATAATTTTGCGCACACCTGCTCTGCAAATGCGGCAATTTCCTTTTTGTCCGATTCATCCGGACGGGAGGCACCCAAGCGATCGCTGTACACATGCGGAATGACAAGCGCACATCCGGCAACGACTTCAAAGCCGCGTGATGTCATTGCGTCTGACAATTCAAGCAGTGCGTCATCAAAATCACGATTGCCAAAACAGGAACAGACGATACACGGCGTGTGATCGCCTGTAAAGCAGTTCAGCAGATCATCGACCGCAGGCAGCCGTCCGCCATAAACAGGAATCCCTATAATCAATAAATCAGACGTAGTAAGCGAAATCGGCTGCTGTCTGACCTCATAATCCGTCAAGTCTACGTTTGTAAATTCACCGCCCATCGCTTTGGCTAACATCGAAACTGCACGTTTTGTGCCGCCAGTCGGGCTGAAATAGGATAACACATTCATCTTACTTTTCCTCACATAAGTCCTTTTTTCTCAAGTACACGACGCACTTCTTTGAGCCGTTCGATATCAGCAGGCTCCTGTACACCGTTTGTATTGGGCGCAACATTGACCACCAGGCAATTCTGCTGTCCAATCAGCTGCTCATACTTCTCAACAATAAATGAGGTGTCGACCAGCGGATCGTCGCAGTAGTGCGGGTCCCAGAACCAGTTACGCATATCGCGAATACAGATGGTCGCTTCAAACGGGAGATAATACGTCTTGGATGCATGACGGTAGAGCTTCGGATCGTCTTTCGGCGGGAACATCGGATCAAGCAGGCGGAAATCACTCGGGAAATAACGCATCGGCATGCCTTCTTTGTAATTTTCCGGCCAATATTCCGAATTGTTTGTATTTTTCGAAAGATACCGGCCGATTGTGCAGTTGACGCCGACCGCGATGTGAGGCTGAAGCTTCTTTGCTAATGCGTACAGCCGGTCGAGTCCCCAGTCGCTTGCTTTTTTGTCCCAGCCGCCGTCAAACCACAGCTCGACTACATTGCCGTAGCGTCCGTCGAGCAGTTCAGTCAAGTGCGTTTCCATATAACGGATATATGCTTCGTGATCGGAATAACAAGGCTCATGCCGATCCCATAGCGAATAGTAAAGGCCCAGCTGCACACCGTATTTTTCACATGCTTTGGCAGCCTCCGCAACCACGTCGGTCGGATTCTTGGAGTGCTTTACACTATATTCAGTCGTATCAGTATCCCACATGCAAAAACCATCGTGGTGCTTTGTGATCAGAATAATATACTTCATGCCGCAGTCACGCGCATTTTTCACCCAGCTGTCCACATCGACAGTTGGCGGCGCATAGCTCTCGACCGGCAGTGTGCTGTCCGACCACTCCGTGTCGTTAAATGTGTTGATACCGAAATGAATGAACATTCCGTAGCCGCGGGCAATCATGCGCTGCTGCGTTTCGTTTGGGGTTGTTGAAGGAATTAACATGAAAATTCTCTCCTTTTTATTGTTCCGAGAGTGTTAAGACACAGATCTCGGGAATGTTCAAAAATCGTGCAGGGAGCTTTGTGGTACCGATGCCGCAGCTCACTACAAGCGGCACACCGTTCACATCATACTGTCCTTTGACATAATTTCGTCCACCGGGCGGCAAAAATTTTTGACTCAAAAACGGCACAAAGATCTGACCGCCATGCGTGTGCCCTGCCAAAATGAGATCCGCACCGTTTCTCGCAAACCAAGGTGCATCGTCCGGCTCGTGTGTCAGAAAGATATTTGTCTTTTCATCGTCAGGCACCGTTAACTGATTATCCGGTTCACCGAGCATCCAGTCATCTATGCCCACGATCCGCAGTGAAAGCGATTCAATTTCCGCCGTTTCATTTTTTAACAAAGTAAAACCACTCGCTTCCATCAGCTGCGCATACACACGCTCAGCACCGCCACCAATATCGTGATTACCCCAAACCGCATATTTATGTGGTGCTTTCATTGCACTTAATTGTTCTGCCATCTGCGCACTGTCAATCAGCGAAGCATCCCGCCAATAGCTATCAAAAAAATCGCCGCCAAACAAAACGACCTTCACTTCCTGCGCGTTAATTTCTTCTACAATCCGTGCAAGATGATCGGGCGAATATTGTTCACCGAAATGTGTATCTGTAAAAAAGGCAATCTTCACCGGCTTTGTACGAGACGTCATAATCTCATACTGCACTGTGTGAAGTAAAGAAGGTTCAATCTGCCACGCGTAAAATATAATTCCGAAAATGACAAGCAAAACCCCAATGATTCCCCATAATCCCCACAGCACACTACGTTTCATGCTATTCTCCTTTTATCCCAGCGCAACATCGAGAATCATCATCACAATAAATCCCGCCATTACGCCAAGTGTTCCTGTATGAGAATGCTCACCTAAATGCGCTTCAGGGATCAACTCTTCCACTACCACATACATCATAGCGCCTGCGGCAAAGGAAAGCATCCATGGCATCAATGGTGTAACACTTCCTGCAATCAATACGACCAGTACACCAAATACGAATTCTACCAATCCTGACAAGCTGCCATATGCAAAGGAGCGCCACACGGAACAACCTTCTTTTCGAAGCGGAAGAGATACAGCTGCACCCTCTGGAAAATTTTGAATTCCCATGCCAAGCGCTAACGCAGCCGCAGCAGAAAACGACGCCGCATTTCCCTCTTGTGCCGCAGCAGCAAACGCAAGGCCGACCGCCATTCCTTCCGGAATATTATGAAGCGTCACCGAAAGCACTAAAAGCGTTGTCCGTTTTAAGCTGGAAGATAGTCCTTCAGGGCTGTCTGCACCGGGATGAAGATGCGGCAAAAGCGCATCCATCAACATTAAAAACGCAATTCCCAGTACAAATCCGCCTGCGGCCGGAATCCATCCAATCTGACCAGCCTCCTGTGCGCTCTCTATTGCAGGAATCAACAGGCTCCATACAGAAGCGGCAATCATTACACCTGCTGCAAATCCTAAAAATATCCGTTGTATCGATTGTTTCGGCGATTTCTTAAAGAAAAAAACCATAGCCGCGCCGCACATTGTCATAAAAAAGGTAAATCCTGTCCCACCTGCGGCCCAAAACACTGCATTCATCAACAGCCCTCCTTCGTTTAAGCAGATGGTATCACACTTTTTTCTCCCCGTCAATCAAAACCACTAGTAAACTAGTGGTTTGCTCAGACCCCAGAGGGGTCAGTACTTGCTGACCCCTGGAAGGGGTACTGAGAGTTTGTCATCGCATCACTACTACAGGCAGCCGCTGAAAGCGGCT
>CALXAM010000031.1 GCA_944386285.1 uncultured Clostridia bacterium
CGATTGCCACACTCTGTTATATCTTGTTATGAGATTTTCTTGCCCTTGCATTTGCCCTTATGAGCAAGGAGGGAAAGAGTAAACTTGTGTGTAACCGTATAAATGGATAAGGCGACCACATTGCGATAAATCCTTTATTTTCAAGGCTTTTGGAGGATTTTATTAAAACACTGTAACCTCTGTTGAAAGGTCATAATTTACTGATATTCAAATATCGATTTTACTAAAATAAATCTATGGAAATATTCGATCAATTTTGTTCTTTGAAAACACCGGCGTTTAAGAGAATCAAACAAAAAAACAAGCAGGTCTTAAGACCTGCTTGTTTCAATGAAAGATTAGTCCAAATAGGTGTCCACTGCTTCAAACAATGTGTGGTTGCCATATGCCCAGTACATCAGACCGGCCAGGTTTTTCTCACGGATGAATTTGCATTTTTCGCAGATCGATTCCGGCGTTTCATAGGAGATAAAGTCTGCACCGTCATACAAATATGCGGCTTTTGCCTGATCGTCCCAGAATTTTGTGAACCGGTGTTGTGCGACTGCCTGCGGATCCTGCAAATCGAAATCAGTGCGGATGTTGCCCACACTGGAAGCCGGCTGACCAAGACCATGGGTATCGCCGCCTGCAACGCCTGCCCAGCGTCTGCCGTAAAATGCGGCGCCGAATACCATTTTCTCGTATGGAACGCCTGCATCGTGGTATAATTGAACGGTACGTGCACCGCAGGGACCGTTCGGCTCACCGGTCTGCGGATAGAGATTTGTGTGATGTCCGGTCACATTGGTGAATCCGCCGCGCAGATCATAGGTCATCAAATTGACGTAGTCAACAATTTTTGCGACCTTATCCATTTCGGTATTTTGAATGAAATATGCGTCGCCGCCTACTGCGCAGGAGAGCTCATAGCGTTTGCCCGTTTTTTTGGAAAGCTCGTCAAGTCCTGCGCGTAAGTCTTCCATTAAAAAGGTGAAATTTTGTTTGTCAGACGGATGGCAAGCAATTTCCGCGGAATCAATGCACGGATATTCCCAATCAATATCAATGCCGTCAAACTCATATTGCTCTACAATCTTCATTGCAGAGGAAACAAAGGCATCTCGGCCCTCTTTTGTGAAAGCCATCTGCGAAAATCCGTCAGCGCCCCAACCGCCGATGGAAAGATTGACGCGAAGATCGGGGTTTAGCCGTTTGTATGCCGGAATTCGGTCTATGTACTGAAGATGGTCAACGGTCACTGTGTGATCGTCACGAATCAGTCCAAACGCAATGTTTAAATGCGTGATACGCAGAATATCATTGACGCGCAGATCATTGACGGTATCTTCCATGATATACGGTGCAAATACATGTTTTTTCATAAAATGTCCTCTCCCTTAAAATAATGACAGTTTGATATCTGCAAAACGATTAGACTCCTGTATATTTTTCGATACAGTATCGTTTCGTTTTTAGATCAAAAGTTTCTATGAACGGTATATTGTTTTGATAAATCCATCGTTCGATGAAAGTCGGTTCTATTTGAAACAGCCGTTCATTTTGGAGTGATGAATAGAGATTAAATGAATGGGGAAAAGCTTTTTCATAAATAGAAAGAAAACGCGGATGTTCTTTAGGATGCCCCATTTCTTTGCATCTGCCTTCAATCTGAATATTGTCAATGCACAGAGATACATTCGGGTTTTCTAAAAGCTGTGCGTATTTTCGAAATGTCCGATCCGTTTGAAAATAGAAAAAGTCATCGATTTGTATAATGCTCATCATCCTTGAAGTGACATGACATGCAAGTGAGGTGGAGAGCACCATCTTTTTTGCGATGCCGAATTCTTTGAAAAACAATTTGTACTGTTTTTCAAAGAGCGGTGTCGTCTCCATAATGATCCCTTCCTGTTACACAGTTATTCTGTTTTGAATGCGACGCATCCAGCTTGACGAATCGTCAAGACATGGCAGCACCCGGGGTGCAATACCTGCTCCATGCCACTTACAAATGTTTTTAACATGGAATGGGGAACATATGCCTGAATGGTTCCGGCAAATCCGCCGCCGTGAACGCGTACAGCGCCTTGTCCGTGGAGAAGACGTTCTGCAAATGTCAGTGCAAGTGCGACACTTTGCTCGTTTGGATGTGAAGGGCTTGAAATGTTTTGAAGAAGCTCCCAAGAAGAACGGCCGGATTCTAACACGGTTTGAAAGAATACAGCTTCATCTTTTGCACACATTGCGTCTTTTAAGACTTTCACACGTTCAATTTCATTGAAGAAGTGAATCGAGCGGAGCACAGCTCGATCATTTACCTGTTCGCGTAATTGTTTGATGGAAGTAAAAAAGGTATCAGCATTCACTTTGCGCAAAAGTGTCTGATGAAAGAATGCGGCGCACTGTTTCATTTCTGCCGGGATGGCAGCATAATCATCGGTTAAATCCGCATGATCGGCGCCGCTGTCAACGATGACGAGTGCACAGCCGAATACATCAGGAGAAAATGCAATCGGAACAACGTCCGGTGCAGACGGATTTGCAAAGTCAATGTATACACATCCACCGACAGCACATGCCATCTGATCCATCAGTCCGCTCGGTTTTCCAAAAAAGACATTTTCGGCGACTTGTCCGATTTTTGCAAGTGTCTGTGCATCCAATGCGCTGCCGCAGTAAAATTCATTTAAAATGCAGCCAATCAGTACTTCAAAGCAGGCAGAGGAGCTAAGCCCTGAACCGCTTAATACATTAGATGACATGGAAATGTTTGCACCTGAAACATTATATCCACGTTTTGTTATTTCCGCGGCAATTCCGCGGACAAGTGCTGCTGTTGTGTTTTTTTCCGATTCCTGCGGTGAAAGTGTTTCGAGAGAAACACGAATTGGTGCATATCCTTCGGAAATAAGCGATATAACCGGTTCATTGCACGGTGCAGCAACCGCAATTGCATCCAGAGAGACGGCACCTGCAATGACACATCCGTTTTGATGATCTGTGTGGTTGCCCATAATTTCTGTCCGTCCGGGTGCAGAAAATAACGACGTATCAGGCATATCACCGAACTGATCGATGAATTTTTCGATTAGGGATGAAAAACGTGTGCGCGCGTCATTTAGCTGCGATTGCGAATAAACCGACAGAAATGTGTGATCTAATTTTTGGGTACGACATTGATTTAGAAGAGACTGGCTGTTCATAAAAATCCTCCGGAGTATTGCTTGAAATTAACTCCAGTGTACAACAAAAAGATAGGAAAAGTCAACAAAAACTCTGTATATCGTATAAAAAAGAATGTGATGAGTGCTTTTTTATCGTACGGAATCGATAAATGTCGTGTGGAATGTTTTCTCAAGAGCGTTGTGATATGAAATGTCGGTTTCCATATGAGCATAATAAAAAAGGGGTGATCTCCATGATAACAATGACTAAAACAAAGTTTTGACAGCGGGAATATGGAGGATTTTCATTTATTAAGCAATTTAGATGATGCGAAAAGTGTGACAGTGATTTTAAGGCGAATATGTGCTTATCTTAAAGATCGAATGAAAGGAAAGCATTATCCTTCAAAATCTTCAATTAGACGCATGAGTTCTTCTTTACTTTCCGCTTCGATTCCGGCAGTTAATTGGGATTGGTCTTCTGCGGGAAGTATAGAAAACGGTGTTTCGAGAATATAAAATGGTTCTGTTTCACCCGGTGCAAACGCCCCGATTTGTCCGTTGTATTCCTTTAATAGATAAACGGTTTGCACGGATGTATCTGCTTGTTTGGTCGATTGAGGCTCTACCGCAGTCGATGGCAGTGTAATAAGCAGGATGCAAACGATCAGGACAAAAAGAATCAGTGCGATTGATAATCCGATTCGGTATGCTTTTATATTCACAGGAATCCGCCTTTCAAGTAGTTGTTTTCCTTAGAATTGGCAATAAGAATGTTGTTTATTCATAAGCAAAATGTGAACAATCTAAATTTTAGCTTAACAAACGGGAACGAGTGTGCTATAATGAACAAAAATACGCATGTCGTATCGTATTTGAACAGAAAAGAATCTACATAGCAAAAGACAAAGGAGGATTCCTGTTATATGGAGCGTAAAAACAGTAACAAGCCTGTGCAACGTGTTGTGCGTACGGGTAAGCCTGTCAAAAAACGCCGGAAAAAGCCTCTTACAAAAGGACAGCGCGTTGCGAAAACGATTTTCGCAACAATCGGAAAAGTATTGCTTACATCGTTTCTTGTCATGGTGATTACAGGCTGTATTGTAGGAACGGCATTGACGATTTATGTGCTTCAATACGTTGACTCGGAACCGGTGATTCAGCTTTCAGAAGTGGAAATGAGTAATTCCGGAACGATTTTTGGAATCAACGCGGAGGGCGATTATGAAGTTGTACAGCAAATCAGCCGCGGAGCAAAACGGGAATGGGTTTCATTGTCTGAAATCCCAGAGGATTTGCAGAATGCGTTTGTGTACTTTGAGGATGAACGGTTTTACTCGCATGAGGGTGTTGACTTTAAACGAACGTTTGGCGCAGTGCTGAATGAGATTTTGAATCTCTTCCATATCGGTTCGGGCGGCGATCGGTTCGGCGGTTCTACCATTACACAGCAGCTTGTTAAAAATATCAACGGAGATATTTATAATCGTACGGTTGAAGTAAAAATTAAAGAGATTATGCAGGCAATGAATCTCGAACGAAATTATTCAAAGGATCAGATTCTTGAGGCGTATTTAAACTGCGTAGGTCTGCACTTTAATACAATCGGCGTACAAGCAGGCGCGAAGCTATATTTTGGAAAGGATGTATCGGAGCTTACATTGGCGGAGTGTGCGTCCTTGGCAGTTATTACAAAGTCACCGGCAAATTATAATCCGATTTCCAATCCGGAAGCAAACAAAACGCGGCGTGACAACTGTTTAAAGAAAATGCTTGAATTTGAATGTATCACACAGGAAGAATACGAAGAAGCAATCAATCAACCGGTTGTCACAGTCGATCAATCTGAGTCTGAGTCAGAAGAAGAGCAGGAAACAACGCAGAAACAACAAAGCTGGTTTGTTGATGCGGTAATCGAAGAAGTGATCGACGACCTTGTGGAAGAATACGATTATACGGAAGAATATGCAGAAGAAAAACTGTATACAGGTGGTTGGAAAGTTTATACCACAATGGAGATCCAGACGCAGGAGCGGATGGAGGCAATCTTTGAAGATGACAGTAATTTCAATGCAAGTCCGTATAATTCAGAAACAATGCCGCAGGCTTCTATGGTTGTGATGGACTATGAGGGCAATATTCGCGGATTGATCGGTGGACGCGGTGAAAAAGAACAGGCGCGCGGATTTAACCGTGCAACGATGGCATATCGTGGCTTTGGTTCTACGATTAAACCGCTTTCCGCTTATTCGCCGGCGCTTGAACAAAATCTGATTACTTGGTCAACCATTATGATGGATGAACCTGTAATGGAAGTAACGGATGAGAAAACCGGTGAAACACGTGAATGGCCAAGCAACTATTCTAAGAAATACAGCGGTCCGGTTTCAATCGTTGATGCTGTCCGTAATTCTTTGAATACGATCCCGGTACAACTTGTACAGTCGCTTGGCGTAGATACTTCGTATAATTTCTTGAAAGATGAACTGGGCTTTTCGAACTTAGTAAAAGATGCAAGCCAGGTAGGTGAAGACAGTATGGCACTTGGCAGTGCGGCGACCAATTTGGTTGAATTGACTGCAGCATATCAAATGTTTGGAAATGGCGGCTATTATGTTGAACCTACAACGTATACGCAAGTTGTCGATATGAGCGGTAAAGTGATTTTGGATAATACCAATCGCGAGAAAAAGCAGGTGATTTCTACAGATACGGCAACTGTGATGAATCGGATGCTTTGGGAAGCTGTTAACAACGGCGGTACCGGTTCACGTGCTGCTTCTTCTAAATGGGAAGTTGTCGGTAAATCCGGAACATCGAACGACTATGTCGATTTGGCTTTTGCCGGATGCACACCGTATTATGTTGCTGCAATTCGTTACGGCTTTGATGATAATACCGCGATCAGCAACAAGATGGGACGTCATGATATTTCACTTTGGAAAACAGTGATGGAATCTATCCAACAAGATCTTCCGAGTGCAAAATTTGATTTGAATATGACTGGCGTTGTTCAGGAGCGTTATTGTACAGAAACTGGCCTCCTCGCAGGCAGCAGCTGTACGTCTACAAAAGTCGGATATTATCGTGAATCGAATTTACCTTCGGTTTGTACAGGACACGGCAGCACACAGAAAGAGCAGGACGAACAATCCACAGTTTCTGCCATTCAGTAAATATTAAAATGAAAAATCCATCCCATATAAATTTGTGTGGGATGGATTTTTTTATTTCTTTAGGCAGCAGTAGTTGCATAAAGTCCAGCAAAAAACCACCCGTCAAACGGGTGGTTATAAAATAAATTTATTGCAAAAATCCAAATGACTGCATACAGTTTATAAGTATGTTTTAATAATTTCTTCTGCAACTTCACGTTTGGTGACACATCGATCCATTGCTTGCTTTTCGATGTAACGATGTGCAGCTGGTTCGTCCATTTTAAGTTCTCGAATCAGCAGCCATTTTGCTCTGTTCACACAGCGGATTTCCTCCATTTTTTCCTCAATCGAAAGTGTTTTCGTTTTCGATTTTCTTAAACGTTCCCGTGCGCTCAGCATCCAATGAAGTGCAGTAGTGATCATGGCTTTTGACGTTGGCTTTGCAAGGAGAAAAACACCATGCTCTGCGACTTTGTCATAAATTTCATCATATAATTCCGTATGAACGAGAAGAAGCGCAACGGCTTCCGGTGTGCTGCAGGTATCAATTGCAAATCGAATCCCCGCATCATCCGGAAGGGGAGAGTTGATGATCACACAATCAAATGAACGTTCTGCGAAGGCTCGCTTTGCAGCGCTGATATTAGAAACCACACAGATTGGATCATATTTTAGCGGAGAGAGGATGGTGGAGATTCCGTTATTAAACTTTTCTGATGCGGAAATAATCAGAATACTATATACCGATTCTTTCAGACTCAAAGAACTCCCCTCCGTTTCATATGATCATAAAAATTACTGGTTACAGTACATCTCTAAAATAGCCGCAGGAATATATTGTTTAATAAAGTCACTGGAAGCCGCAAGATTGCAAGCAGTGTGCAAATCGCTCGGTAGCTTTTTATACTGTGCAAGGATCGACGCGTCTGCTTTGTACAAATTGAAATTAGCAGCCTTCGGCAGATCAAGTTTGTGCGAAATTCCGTAAAGTCCTGCATAGATCATCAATGTAAAAGCCAAATAGGGATTTGCAGTCGGGTCAGGAGAACGTAGCTCCGCGCGGCGATATTCTCCTACAGCCGCAGGAATGCGTACCAGCTGGGAACGGTTTTCACTCGACCATGATACATATCCCGGTGCTTTGCTGACGCCAAATCGTTGATAGGATTCTTTTGTCGGATTTAAAAAGGCGGTCATTTCTTCCACCTTATCAAGAATTCCTGCAATCATATAGCAAAGATTTTCAGACCCTTTGTCCGGTTTTACAGACATATTGATATGGAATCCGTTGCCCGGTGCATGCTCAAGCGGCTTTGCTGAAAAATCAGCATACAGACCGTTGCTGCGTGCGACGGTTTTGACAATCGTCTGGAATGTCAGTGCATTGTCTGCAGCAGTCAGCGCATCAGAATAGCGAAAGTCAATTTCGTTTTGTCCCGGTCCTTCCTCATGATGAGAGCTTTCCGGACGAATCCCCATCTGTTCGAGTGTAAGACAAATTTCGCGCCGAATGTTTTCTCCACGGTCGTCCGGTGCAATGTCCATATATCCTGCGTGGTCATATGGCTGTTTCGTTGGGTTCCCATTTTCGTCTAACGTGAACAGATAAAATTCCTGTTCAGCACCAAATGAGAACGTATATCCGGCAGCTTTGGCGTCTTCGATTGCGCGTTTTAAAAGACTGCGTGTGTCACAAGCAAACGGAGTGCCATCCGGATAGGAGACACTTGAGAACATTCGCACAACTTTGCCGTGCTCCGGACGCCAAGGGAGAAGCATCAATGTCTGCGGATCCGGATGGAGAAGCAGGTCAGAATACGTTTCGTCGCCGAATCCGGCAATCGCAGAAGCATCAAAGGCAATGCCATATTCAAATGCACGCAAAAGCTCATCAGGCATGATTGAAATATTCTTTTGCTTGCCGAACACATCACAGAACGCCAGGCGAATAAATTTCACATCATCTTCCTGTACATACTGTAAAACTTCTTCCTTTGAGTACTTCATAAAATCTGACCTCTGCTTTCTTTTAGTTTGCAACATACATCTGTTTGTATGGATTTTTGCTGTCCGGGGTGACAACTGTAAACGGCGCATCTAAAATTTGCGCCATATCAGCGCCGAACAGACGGCAGTATTCTTCGATGTACTGCGTCAGCTCCTTCATATCATCGTCGGTTGCCTTTCGTGCAGTAACCTGCTGCGGGAAACGAATGGACGAGCAGTCACTGCGCAAAAACATTTTGCCGCCGTGCATTCCGGTGCAGGGGAAATTGCCGACGATAGGATGGTGCTTATCTTCATGAAGTCCCAGTACAACGATGACGCCGCCGGCCTGGTATTCCCCGAGAAAACTGCCTGCGCTGCCGCCGATCACCATAACGGGCATTTTCTCTTTGTATGCTTTCATGTGAATGCCTGCGCGGTAACCGGCATTTCCTTTTACAAAGATTTTTCCGCCGCGCATTGCGTAGCCGGCAGCGTCACCGATATTGCCGTTTACGATAATGGTTCCTTCATTCATCGTATCACCGACTGCATCCTGCGCGTTGCCGCTTACGGTAATCGATGCACCGTTTAAATATGCACCGAGTGCATTGCCGGGAACACCGTCAATCTTGATCGTTCGTTGTGACATTCCTGCGCCGATAAACCGCTGCCCGCAGCAGCCGGTAATCACAAATGTACCTGTATTTTCACGCAGCTTTTCATTCAGCGATTGATAGCTAAGACCTTCTGCATTTATTTTTGTCATTATACCACACCTCCGAATTTTTTTCTACGATTTTCGGGTGAAAATGCGGCAGTTGTAGCCACTGCTCTAAGCATTTCAAAGTTTATGGAATCAAGCGGTGTCTGTTCACGGATTAAAGAGGTATAGATACCGGCGCGCTCTGTTTCACCAATCAAAATAAATCCAATCAATCGGTTCTCTTTTGTAAACAAGCGTTTTAATTTGCAGTCCGTTTTTTCTTCATAGACCTCACCGTCATAGCTGCCGGCTGTCATTGCGTGCAGGCCGAAAAATCCGATAGAATTCATCGGGATCGCGTTGTCAAACTGCGCGTTTCCGCCCGCCATGTTGACGCCTGCGGTATGTCCCTGCATATATGCATTCGGAAGAATCGCCAGGACGCGTTTTTGACCATATGAAATGTCTTCGCCTTCTGTGCAGTCACCGGCGGCAAACAGATCGGGAATGGATGTTTCCATTTTCGTATTGACAATAATGCCGCGGTTTACTTCGCCGCCTAAGTCTTTCACCAAAGCAGTGTTTGCGCGAACACCGACAGCAAGGACAAGAATGTCAAACGACACTTGTTTGCCGCTTTTCATGAACGCGGTGTTCTTATCAAATTTCACTGCGGTATCTCCAAGCAGAAACTGAATATCATTTGCTTCGAGATGGCGCTGCATGATTGCGGCACACTCTGTATCCAAAATACTTGACAGCACACGATCGGCAAGGTCACACACTGTAATGCTTTTTACACGTCCATGAAGACCTTCTGCACATTTGAGTCCGATCAGACCTGCGCCCACGATCAGTACATTTGCATCTTGATGAATTGCTTTCTCAAGAGCTAAGGTATCATCAAGCGTCATAAACGAATAGCATTGTTCTACCGTATTAAGACCTTCAAACGGCGGAACAAACGGAGAAGAACCGGTTGCAATACAGACAGAAGTATAGGGAAGTGCAGTACCGTCGTCTAACAGAACCTGTTTTTGTTTAGAATCGATTTGAACTGCTTTTTTTCCATAGATCACTTCACAACCCATGTTTTCATAGAAGTGCTCGTCACGATAGTTCATATGTGTAAGATCGGTTTTGTGTTCCAGATAGTACGAGATTAAGGGACGGCAATATACTGCGTGATTTTCCTCGGAGATCACAGTGATGTTTCCGTCTTTATCAACACTCCGGATTCCTTCGATACACCCGACAGCAGCAACACCGTTTCCGATGATAACATAAGAATTCATTCTGCGTCACCTCTTTCTTCATAAACAATCGCGTGATTCGGACATCCTTTCACACAGGCGGGTTCTCCGCAGGTGTTTTGGAGACACAGCTCACATTTTTGCATAATGCCGGTTTCACCTGGTGCCAGTGCGCCATAGGGACATACAAGCACACAGGTTAGACAGCCGACACATTTTTCTTTATCAATGTGTACCACACCATCCACTTTAGAAATGGCACCGGCAATGCAGCTTTTTACACAGATCGGATCGGTGCAGTGACGGCAGGAAACCGCATACGAAATGTTGTCGGTTTCTTCAATGTGGATGCGGGGATAGATTGTTTTTCCTTTTAATGCGGTCGCCATATCTTTCATGCCGGAATTGGCAAATGCACAGTTGTATTCACACAGATGGCATCCAAGACACCATTCTTCATTTACATAGACACGTTTCATATGCTCACTCTCCCGCATGAGAGATCCCTAAGATCTCCAGTTCTTTTTCCGTTAAGCCGATGCCGCGCAGCATCAGGCGGTTACCGCGCAGCGCTTCAATGGAGTTAATGCCCATGCCGCCCATCAATTCTTTGATTTCATGACGCCAAGCATCCATTAAATTGACAAGCCGTTCACTGCCGATGTCAGGATTTAAACGTTTGACAAGTTCAGGACGTTGGGTTGCAATACCCCAGTTGCATTTGCCGGTTTGACAGGTGCGGCAAAGATGACAGCCAAGTGCAAGAAGTGCGGCTGTTGCGATATAGCATGCGTCTGCGCCAAGTGCGATGGCTTTGACGATATCCGATGCACTGCGGATGGAACCGCCGACAACGAGTGAAACGTTGTTGCGGATGCCTTCGTCACGCAGACGCTGGTCCACAGCTGCGAGTGCCAGTTCAATCGGAATACCGACATTGTCTCTGATTCTTGTGGGTGCAGCGCCCGTGCCGCCGCGGAAGCCGTCAATCGCGATAATATCCGCGCCGCTTCTGGCAATGCCACTGGCGATTGCAGCGATGTTATGAACCGCTGCAACTTTTACAATGACCGGTTTTTTGTATGCGGTTGCTTCTTTTAATGAAAAGACAAGCTGGCGCAGATCTTCGATTGAATAGATATCATGATGCGGTGCAGGAGAAATTGCATCGGAACCTTCGGGGATCATACGGGTACGGGAAACGTCACCGACAATTTTTGCGCCGGGCAAATGACCGCCGATACCTGGTTTTGCGCCCTGACCCATTTTAATCTCGATTGCAGCGCCTGCTTTTAAATAATCCTCATGAACGCCGAATCGTCCGGAAGCGACCTGTACGATCGTGTTTTCGCCATAGCAGTAGAAGTCTTCGTGTAAACCGCCTTCACCGGTGTTATAGAGAATTCCGAGCTTTTGTGCCGCACGTGCCAAGGAAGCATGGGCATTGTAGCTGATTGAGCCATAGCTCATTGCCGAGAACATGACCGGCATGGAAAGTTCAATTTGCGGAGGAAGCTTACAGACTAAGTGACCATCTTGATCTCGGTCTACTTTTTGCGGCTTTTTGCCAAGGAATACGCGGGTTTCCATCGGTTCACGCAGCGGGTCGATCGAAGGGTTTGTGACCTGAGATGCGTTGATTAAAATTTTATCCCAGTAGACAGGGAACGGCTTTGGATTTCCCATGGAGGAAAGCAAAACACCGCCGCTGCTTGCTTGTTTGTAGATTTCTGTAATCGTGTCCATCTGCCAGTTTGCGTTTTCACGAAGCGCGCAGTTGCTTTTTACGATTTTCAGCGCTCTTGTCGGACACAGTGACACACAGCGCTGACAGTTTACACATTTTGACTCGTCGCTCATCATGACACCGCGCTGCGGATCGAAGAAGTGTACTTCATTGGCGCATTGGCGCTCGCATACACGGCAGGCAATGCAGCGGTTGTCATTTCTGATAACCTCAAATTCGGGATAGATGTATGAAATGCTCATCAATATGCACCGTCCTTTACTTGAATGATCACAGGTTCGCCGCCTGCAGGTGCCCAAATGTTTTCTGCATTCGGCTCCATCGTACGGATCGCAGCTTCTTCGCTGGCAATGAATACTTTGTCGTCCTTTTCGCCGACAACCATCGAACGAAGCTTTAAGCGATCGTTTAATGCCATTAAGCCGCCGTTAAATCCAAGAACAATGGAGAACGGACCTGTAATGAGCAGATTGGAGAAAACAGTTCGAAGATAAAGATGTTTTTCTTTATCGATCAAGTCTGTTTTCTGTTCAATTGTGCTCCAGAATGGCGCTGCAATGACGCTTGCCGCCTCACCGAGCGTTAAGCCCTGTACGCGAATCAGATAATCCATAATATAAGTAATCACTTCCGTATCGGTTTGAAGTGTACATTTATATCCGAACATTTCAATAAACCGACGGTTGGCGTCATAAGAAGAAATTTCGCCGTTATGAACAATAGACCAATCAAGCAGTGTGAACGGATGGGCACCGCCCCACCAGCCTGGGGTATTGGTTGGATACCGTCCGTGAGCGGTCCAGGAATATCCTTGATATTCTTCGAGTTTATAAAATACACCGACATCCTCCGGAAATCCAACCGCTTTGAACGTTCCCATATTTTTTCCGCTGGAAAAGACATAAGCGCCTTTCATCTCTGTATTGATTTGCATCACTGTGCGGGCGACGAATTCCTTTTCATCAAGCTGCATCGACGCCAGAACGGATTGCAGCGGTGCGACAAAATATCTCCAAATAATCGGTTCATTCGTAATGGAACGAATCTTGCGGGTTGGAATCATCTCGGATTTGACGATTTCAAATCGTTCTTTTAAAAAGACTTCGCAGTTTTTGCGGGTAGCGCGTTCATCAAAGAACATATGCAGCGCATAGAAATCCTTGTATTCCGGATAAATGCCATAGCCTGCAAAACCGCCGCCGAGGCCGTTGGAACGGTCGTGCATCGGTTTCATCGCATTGACGATCATTTCGCCCGACATCTTGCGGCCTTCTTTAGAAATGACAGCGGCAATCGCACAGCCGGATGGGATTCGAACTTGACCTTCTACTTTCATATCGGTTTCTTTCCTTTCAAGGGATGTGTAAAAAGAAAAAGCGCTCATTTTGGTACACCGTATGGAATACCAAAATGAACGCCTTTGCTCATTTGCAGTTATTATAGGACGCAAATTGCATTTTGTCAAGAGAAAAGAATAAATTGAATGTATTTTTGCAATATTGAAAAAATAAAATTGCAAAAAACAGTTGACAAACAATTTTGATCGGTGTATAATGCAGCACATAAGGCAAAGGCGTCTTTGAGGTTGACTCAAAGACGCTTTTTCTTTTTATAACAGAACAGGCAAAATAAAGGCAAAGGAGTCTTTTATGATTGATCATAAGCGACTGCTTTGCCTTTATTGATACTAAGCCAAAAGGAGTTTTTATCATGGGAACTGTATCAGAGTATTTTGGAAGCATGGTGTTTGACGACAGAGTCATGAAAGCGAATCTGTCCGCAAAAGTTTACGCGTCATTAAAAAAGACGATTGATGAGGGCGCGAAACTGGATATCAGCGTAGCCAATGCCGTTGCAACAGCAATGAAGGATTGGGCGGTTGCACATGGCGCAACGCATTATACCCACTGGTTTCAGCCGCTCACCGGTATTACTGCCGAAAAACATGACAGTTTCATTTCTCCGTCTCCGGACGGCGGCGTGATTATGGAGTTTTCCGGAAAAGAACTGATTAAAGGTGAACCGGATGCCTCTTCGTTCCCGTCGGGTGGTTTACGCGCAACATTTGAGGCAAGAGGATATACCGCATGGGATCCGACTTCTTATGCGTTTATCAAAGGAAAAACGCTCTGCATTCCGACCGCGTTTTGTTCGTATGCAGGTCATGCGCTCGACAAGAAAACACCGCTGCTGCGTTCTATGGAGGCACTCAATAAACAGGCACTGCGTATTCTTCGACTGTTTGGCAACGATCAGGCAAAATGTGTTCGTTCTTCTGTCGGACCGGAGCAGGAATACTTCTTGGTAACAAAAGAAATGTATGACGCGCGTCCGGATCTTCGCTTTACTGGTCGAACTTTGTTTGGTGCAAAACCGCCGAAAGGCCAGGAGATGGACGATCACTACTTTGGCGTTATCAAACCGCGCGTTGCGGCATATATGGAAGAGCTGAATCATGAGCTCTGGAAGCTTGGCATTCTTGCAAAAACCGAACACAATGAAGTGGCACCGGCACAGCATGAGCTGGCACCGATTTATACCACAACCAATATTGCAACCGACCACAACCAGCTTACCATGGAGATCATGCAGAAGGTCGCCGCGAAACACGGCCTTGTTTGTCTGCTTCATGAAAAACCATTTGCCGGTGTAAACGGAAGCGGTAAGCATAACAACTGGTCGATTGCAACCGATAAAGGTCAAAACCTTCTTTCACCGGGCGAAACACCGTATGAAAACGCACAGTTCTTATTGTTCTTGTGCGCAGTCATCAAAGCGGTAGACGATTATCAGGACCTGCTCCGTATTGCAGTTGCAACCGCAGGCAACGATCATCGTCTGGGTGCAAACGAAGCGCCGCCGGCAGTCGTATCCATCTTCTTGGGCGACGAATTGAACGCTGTGCTGGAAGCGATTGAGACCGATACACCGTATAAAGGCGCTGAAAAAACACAGATGAAACTGGGCGTCGATGTACTGCCGAAGTTCAACCGTGATACCACCGATCGTAACAGAACGTCTCCGTTTGCATTTACCGGCAACAAGTTTGAATTCCGTATGCTCGGTTCTTCAAACAGCATTGCCTGTGCAAACATCATGCTCAACAGTGCGGTTGCAGAGAGTCTTAAAATTTATGCGGATCGCTTAGAGCAGGCAGAGGACTTTAAAACAACGCTTAACGCAATGATTCGCAAAACGATCAAAGATCATAAACATATCATCTTTAACGGCAACGGCTATGACGACAGTTGGATCAAAGAAGCAACCGAAGAGCGCGGACTGCTTAACTATCGCACAACACCGGATTGCATGCCGCACCTGCTTGACAAGAAAAACGTTGAGATGCTGACTGCACACGGCGTTTATTCAGAAGAAGAGCTTCAGTCAAGATGTGAAATCATGCTTGAAAACTACTGCAAAACCGTTGTGATTGAAGCAAACACAATGGTCGATATGGCAAAAACACAGATCATTCCGGCAGTCGAAGCATATACTTTGGATGTTGCGAAAACGGCCGCTGCGAAAAAAGCGTTGGATCCGGCGATTGCCTGTGCATATGAAACTGAACTGGTCAGAAAACTTTCTTCTTTGACTGATCGAATCTCGGCAAAAGCAAAAGAACTTGAAGATGCGCTGTGCCATCTGCACGACGTTGATGATGTTGTTGAAGAGTCTTATTCGATTCGCGATACGGTACTGTGCTTGATGAGTGAATTGCGGCTTCCGTGCGACGAAGCAGAAACACTGACAGCGAAGAGTTATTGGCCGTTCCCGACATATGGTGATCTGCTGTTTGGGGTTCGGTAATTGATCATGAAAAACAGATCATATCCTTATAAAAGCGTTTGAGAAAAGAAGAGTAGAGCAGGGTGCTTGTCTTAAGAGAGTACGGGCGGGTGGAATCCGTATGGCAGGTCTGCTTGAAAAACCCTTTTCGAGCTGCAATCTGAACGGAAGTGTCTAAGCACTTCTTAATAGGTGCGCCGTTTTCTCCCGCGTCAGTCGGAGAAGCCTTGGTTGAGGCGTATAAAAATGAGTCAAAAGATAGGTGGCACCGCGAGTACAGCACTTGCCCTATAGAATGCTGAATTGATGAAAAACGGAGGAATCTTTTATGTGTTCCATTATGGGCTATTGCAAAAGCAGTGCTGCCTATTCTTCATTTGTAAAAGGATTTGAGCGGACGATTTCCCGCGGACCGGACGACAGCCGGATCGTGGATACGGGAAAAGGATTGCTGGGCTTTCATCGGCTTGCGATCATGGGACTTACGCCTTCCGGTATGCAGCCGTTTGAACTGGACGGAAGCTATGTGGTTTGCAACGGTGAATTGTATGGATTTGAAAAAGAGAAAGAACGGTTAAAGGAAAAAGGATATTCGTTTCAAAGTGACAGCGACTGTGAGATTTTACTTCCGATGTACCGGGAATACGGTGTTCGCATGTTTTCAATGCTGGATGCAGAGTTTGCATGTATTTTGTATGACGGACAGACAGGTGAATACATTGCAGCGCGTGACCCGATCGGGATTCGTCCGTTATATTACGGATATGATGAGGATGGTGCGATTCTGTTTGCAAGTGAAGCGAAAAACTTAGTAGGACTTGCAAAAAAGATCATGCCGTTTCCGCCTGGACATTATTATAAAGAAGGACAGTTTATCTGTTACTGTGACATTGCGAAACCGAAAACGGTTTGCCACGATGATCTAGAGACCGCTTGTCGTCAGATTCGTGAGAAACTGATCGCCGGTGTACAAAAACGGTTAGTTGCGGATGCAAAAGTCGGATTTTTGCTCTCCGGCGGACTGGATTCTTCTCTCGTGTGCGCAATCGCGGCAAAAGAAAGTGCCGCACCGATCAAGACATTTGCAATCGGCATGCAAAAAGATGCGATTGACTTAAAATATGCAAGACAGGTAGCGGAGTATATCGGAAGTGATCATACCGAGATCTATATGACGCCTGAGCAGGTGCTCTCCTCATTGGAAACCGTCATTCAAATACTCGGAACATTTGATATTACGACGATTCGTGCCAGCATGGGAATGTATTTGATCTGTAAAGCAATTCATGAGCAGACTGATATTCGCGTGCTTTTGACCGGCGAAATTTCCGATGAGCTGTTTGGATATAAGTACACGGATTTTGCGCCGAGTGCGGAAGCGTTTCAGGAGGAATCTGAAAAGCGGATTCGGGAGCTTCATATGTATGATGTCCTGCGTGCCGATCGTTGTATTTCGGTAAACTCATTGGAGGCGCGTGTTCCGTTTGGTGATATTGACTTTGCAGAATACGTCATGGCACTTGACCCGAACTTAAAGCAGAACCATTACGGAAAAGGAAAATATCTGCTTCGGCATGCATTTGAAGAAGGCGAATATCTTCCAAGCGAAATTCTCTGGCGGGAAAAAGCAGCATTTTCTGATGCGGTCGGTCACTCAATGGTGGACGATTTAAAGGAGTATGCAGAACAGATGTATACGGATGAAGCGTTTGAAGAAGGCTCTAAAAAATATACTCATGCACGGCCCTTTACAAAAGAGTCGCTGCTGTACCGCGATATTTTTGAAAAATATTATCCCGGCCAAAGCGAGATGATCGCAGATTTCTGGATGCCGAACAAAGCATGGGAGGGCTGTGATGTAAACGATCCTTCCGCCCGTGTGCTCTCAAACTACGGTGACAGCGGAAAATAATGATCACATTGGAAATCGGTTTTTGAATAGTTGACAAAATGAAAAAAACGCCGTATAATAATCTGGTAAAAGGCAATGGCGTCTTTCATGTGTTTCATGAAAGGCATCATTGCCTTTTTTTGTTTGAAAAATGAACCGGTCATCCGACTGAATCAGAAAAGCAAACAAGCACATAATAATACGCAGGGAATTGCGTAATGTAAAAAAGAAAGGAAAGAGAACGGCGTTATGACAAAGTATATATTTGTAACCGGAGGCGTAGTTTCCGGACTCGGAAAGGGGATTACTGCCGCTTCACTCGGCCGACTGTTAAAAGCACGCGGACTTAAAATTGCCGCACAAAAACTTGATCCGTATATCAATGTTGATCCAGGTACGATGAGTCCGTATCAGCATGGTGAAGTCTATGTAACAGAGGACGGTGCGGAAACCGATCTTGATCTTGGTCATTACGAACGTTTTATCGACGAGGATTTGAATAAATACTCGAATTTGACAACCGGAAAAGTTTATTGGAACGTGTTAAATAAGGAACGGCGCGGAGAGTATCTGGGTTCTACCGTACAGGTGATCCCGCATATCACCAATGAGATCAAAGAGTTTATTTACAGCGTCGGCAAAAAGACGCAGGCCGATGTCGTGATTACGGAAATCGGCGGTACGATCGGTGATATTGAATCACAGCCGTTTATTGAAGCAGTCCGGCAGATTTCGTTAGAGGTAGGCAGAGAAAATAGTTTGTTTATCCATGTGACACTGGTGCCGTTTTTGCGAGGCTCTGATGAGCACAAATCGAAACCGACACAGCACTCTGTCAAAGAGCTGCAGGGAATGGGCGTGCATCCGAATATCATTGTACTGCGATGTGATGAACCGCTGGAAGCTTCGATTTTTAAAAAGATCTCTCTGTTTTGTAATGTAAAACCGGACTGTGTCATTGAAAATCTTACACTGCCGAATTTGTACGAGGCACCGCTGATGCTTGAAGAACAGCATTTTTCTTCGGTGGTTTGCCGGGAACTTGGCATTGACGCACCGCAGCCTGATTTGGAGGAATGGACACGTCTGGTCGAGCGAATTAAATCGAGAAAATACAGTGTGGAAATCGGTCTGGTCGGAAAATATGTGGGACTTCATGACGCTTATCTTTCGGTTGCAGAAGCGTTGAGTCATGCCGGGTATGAGTACAGCGCACAGGTGAACATTCATTGGATCGATTCCGAGGAAATCACACCGCAAAATGTTGCTGAGAAACTTTCAGGTCTTGACGGTATTTTAGTCCCAGGCGGATTCGGCAGCCGCGGAATTGAGGGAATGATTCTTGCCGCGGAATATGCCAGAGTACATGAAATCCCATATTTCGGTATTTGCCTTGGAATGCAGATTGCAGTCATCGAATACGCAAGAAACGTTGCAGGAATGAAAGATGCAAATTCCGGAGAATTTGATGAGCAGTGCAAGCACAAAGTGATTGATTTTATGCCCGGACAAAGTGATGATATCGATAAAGGCGGCACATTGCGTCTGGGTGCATATCCATGCAAAATACAGTCCGGTACCACAATGGAACGCTGTTACGGTATGCCGTTGATTCATGAACGGCACAGACATCGCTATGAGTTTAATAATGAATATCGTTCCTTGCTTGCGTCGTGCGGATTGACGTTCAGCGGCACATCGCCGGATGACCGATTGGTGGAAACCGTCGAGTTAAGTGACCGTCCGTTTTATGTCGGCGTGCAGTTCCATCCGGAATTTAAGAGTAGACCGAATAAACCGCATCCGCTGTTTAAAGGGTTTGTAGGCGCATCATTTTTAAAAAAAGCAAAGGAAGAGCATCATGACGCAAACAACTGAAATTCATGAAGAATGTGGCGTTTTCGGCGTTATGGCGCCGGAAAATACGAATGTGGCGGCAATTACCTATTATGGCCTTTATGCGCTGCAGCACAGGGGACAGGAGAGCTGTGGAATCGTTGTAAACGATGACGGCGTGTTTGTTTCGCATAAGGATTTGGGACTCGTAAGCGAGGTGTTCTCAGAAGATCTTCTTTCCCATTTTAATGCAGGGAGAATGGCGGTTGGACATGTGCGGTATGGAACGACAGGTGCGACAAACCGCAACAACTGTCAGCCGATTGAAGTGAATCATCAAAAGGGAAAGATGGCGCTTGCGCATAACGGCAATCTTTCGAATGCGGCAGCGCTCAGAAATGCGCTCGAATTGTCCGGCGCGATTTTCCATACGACGAGCGACACGGAAACGATCGCTTACATTATCACCAAAGAACGATTGACCGCACCGTCCATCGAAGAGGCGGTCAGCCGCGCAATGAATGTGCTTGACGGCGCATACTCGCTGGTGTTGATGTCTGCACAGAAACTGATTTGCGTGCGCGATCCGTATGGATTTCGTCCGCTTTGTTATGGACAGATGCTGGACGGTACGTATGTGGTCGCATCTGAAAGCTGTGCGCTCAAAGCAGTCGGCGCCGCGATGATTCGTGATGTGGAGCCGGGTGAAATTTTAGTATTCAGCAAAGACGGTGTGGTCTCCAGAAAAGAACACTGCCAAAAAAAGCAAAAGAAATTATGCGTATTTGAATATATTTATTTTGCACGTCCTGATTCTGTGATTGACGGTGTGTGCGTCCATGAAGCGCGTGTACGTGCAGGAAAGGTCCTTGCAAAAAGCCATCCGGTGGACGCGGATTTGGTGATCGGCGTGCCGGACTCCGGATTGGATGCGGCACTCGGATACAGTCAGGAATCCGGTATTCCGTATGGAATCGGACTGATTAAGAACAAATATATCGGACGTACCTTTATTGCGCCCGGTGATCGGTTGGATAAAGTAAAGATCAAGCTTTCTGCCATCGATGAAGTAGTCAAAGGAAAGCGTGTGGTGCTGATTGACGACTCGATTGTGCGGGGAACGACAAGCGGCCGAATTGTGAATTTACTGCGGGAAGCCGGCGCAAAGGAAGTGCATATGCGGATTTCGTCGCCGCCGTTTCGCCATCCTTGTTATTACGGAACCGATATCGATTCGACCGAGCATTTGATTGCCTGCCACCATACGATTGATGAAATAGCAAAGATGATTGGTGCAGATTCGTTGGGATATTTGCCCACAGAACAGTTGTCGGTGCTTACAGGAGGAAATCCATATTGCAGTGCATGCTTTGACGGTGTCTACCCAACGCCTATTCCGACAGATACACGCAAAAACCGTTTTGAGAAACGATTATCTGAACGGCAGAAATAAGCTGTCATATAGATTTTTTTAGAGAAAAGAATTGTTGTGCGTTTCATACAACAACTTGATACAGGAGGGGTTTTACAATGCTGATACCAAATATGTATTATGCAGATTTAAAAGATTCTTACTTATTTTATCATATTGCGCAGAAAACCAATGCGTATCTTAAAAATCATCCGGATAAACATCTTTACCGTATGGGAATTGGCGATGTATCGCTTCCGCTTTGCGATGCGGTCATTCGCGCACTGCATGAAGCGGTTGACGATCAGGCGAATAAAAGTACATTTCATGGATATATGCCGGAGTGCGGTGCCTCGTTTCTTCGGGAAACGATTGCCGATTATTATGCGTCAAAGGGCGTAACCGTTTCTGCGGATGAGGTGTTTGTGTCAAGCGGTGCAAGCGATGAGCTCGGAGATCTCCTTGATTTGTTTGACCGGAAAAATACAGCGCTTGTGATTGAGCCGGCATATCCTGCTTATGTAGATGCGAACGTGATGGCAGGAAGAAAGATGATTCACGTATCATCCGGGATTGAAAACGGATTTCTGCCGATGCCGGATGACCGGCTGAAAGCTGAGATTCTCTATATCTGTTCTCCGAATAATCCGACCGGTGCGGTGTTTGATAAACAGAAGCTGCAGGCTTGGGTCGATTTTGCGAACAAGAACGGTTCGGTCATTTTGTTTGACGCAGCGTATGAGGCGTTTATTGAGGATGAAACACTGCCGCACAGTATCTTTTCACTAAAAGGCGCAAAAACCTGCGCCATCGAGATTTGTTCGCTTTCCAAAACGGCGGGATTTACAGGAACACGCCTTGGATATACGGTCATTCCGAAAGAACTTGTACGTAACGGGATGAACCTCAATGAAATGTGGGTGCGCAACCGTACGACAAAGACAAACGGTGTGTCGTATATCATTCAAAAAGGTGCAGCCGCGGTGTTTACACCCGAGGGACAAAAACAGATTAAAGACAATATTCAGATCTATAAGAACAACGCGCGTGTTCTGATGGAAGCGCTTGATTCCATTGGCATTTGGTACTGTGGCGGAAAGAACGCACCGTATATCTGGATGAAATGTCCGAATCATATGGGCAGCTGGGAATTCTTTGATTGGCTGCTTGAAGAAATTCAAGTGGTTGGCACGCCCGGTGAAGGCTTTGGTGCATGCGGCGAGGGCTATTTTAGATTTTCTACATTCGGCAGCCCGGAGGATACAAAGGAAGCTGCGCGCCGGCTTGTTGCATTACTGAAAACAACGAAATAACGTTCCTTTTCTCACAAAAAGAGATGGATCGCAAACGCGATCCATCTCTTTTTTTCGGTATATTTACTCATTTCGCATCTGAACAATTTCATCCAGCAGCCGATGTGCCGTTTCATCTTTTGAGAGTAAGGGGAGCGGCTGCATTCCTTCGTGTGAAATCAGGGTAATACGGTTGGTGGAAGTGCCAAATCCGGCTCCCTCTTCTTTTAAGCTGTTTGCAGCGATCAGATCAAGATGCTTTTTAATAAGCTTTTTTTTCGAGTTTTCAAGAAGATCTTGTGTTTCCATGGAAAATCCGCATAAAAACTGACCGTCTGGCTTGTGCTCACCAAGCCATGCAAGAATATCGGGTGTGCGGACGAGTGAAAGGGAAGAACCCAATTCCTCTGCTGCTTTTTTGATTTTCTGATCGGATACAGATGCCGGACGGTAATCAGCGACTGCCGCAGCTTTGATGATAATATCCTGTTCTGCGCTGCGGCTGATGACAGCATCAAACATCTCCTGCGCGGAAATAACAGGGATTGTTTCTACGTATTGTGGCGGACGCAGTGCAGTTGGACCGGAAACAAGCGTGACAGTAGCACCGCGTGCTGCCGCTGCACGCGCAATGGCATAGCCCATTGTGCCGGTGGAGTGGTTTGTCAGATACCGTACCGGATCAAGCGCTTCCTGCGTCGGTCCTGCGGTGACGAGAACGCGCAGTCCGGTCAAATCAGGTTCGTGGACGAGTGCGTGCATCACGCTCTCCAAAAGATCTTCGGGTTCCGGCATTTTTCCTTTGCCGACCGCACCGCAGGCAAGCCGTCCGCTTGCTGGCTCAATGATTTCCCATCCGTAATGGCGAAGTGTCTGTAAATTGTCCTGTGTAACCGGATTTTCGTACATTTTTGTATTCATGGCAGGCGCAGCAATTTTCTTGCAGTTGCATGCCAAGACGGTGGTGCTGAGCATATCGTCTGCAATACCGTGCGCGAGTTTTGCCAGAATATTTGCGGTTGCCGGCGCGATTAGGACAAGATCCGCCCGATCCGCCAAGGCGACGTGTTCAACTTGAAAGGTGTGGTTGCGATCAAACGTATCGGTGACCGTACGGTTTCCGGTCAGTTGTTCAAAGGTCAGCGGTGAAATAAATTCCGTTGCGTTTTTTGTCATAATGACATGAACGGTGCAGTGTTGTTTCACCAGTGCAGAGGCAAGCGCCGCAGCTTTATAGCATGCAATGCCGCCTGTAACTCCTAAAAGAACCGTTTTATTTTTAAGCATAGCGTTCACTCCGTTTCAAGGAAATCAAAAGATTTATTAAAAGCATTATAGCAGACCAAAACCCAAAAGTAAACGGCTTAGAAAGGCTTGCAATAGCAGAACTTGTCAGGTATAATAAGAGCGGAAGAAAGCCTAAAATGCCGCCATACCCGCATTGGGATGACAGGCGTTCTTTATGTGCTTTTTTCAAATAAAATAATGCGCTGTATCATCAAACGAACAGCAGCAGGAGGTTTTTATTATGAAAAATCAATCAACGTCTCGTTCGGGACAGCCAAAAAACGCAGAGATTTATCATCTTGTGCTGTTGTCGCTGTTTACTGCGATCATCATTTTGATGGCATGCACGCCAATCGGATTGATCGATCTGCCGTTTATTAAAGCGACCATTCTTCATATTCCTGTCATTATCGGTGCAATTTTGTTGGGACCAAAGCAAGGCGCGTTTTTAGGCGGTGTGTTTGGATTGACCAGTATCATTAAAAATACAATGGTACCGGGTGTACTTTCGTTTACGTTTTCTCCGCTGGTTCCTGTTCCCGGAACCGATCACGGCAGTCTGTGGGCAATAGTGATTTCGCTTTTGCCGCGTATTTTGATCGGACCGGTTGCTTGGGCGGTATATCGCGGAATAGTAAAACTGTTTCATAAGGTAAAAGGCGGACAGGTTGCTGGAATGATTGCAGCCGGAATTGTGGGTGCGTTTGTCAATACGGCACTTGTGATGAGTATGATCTTTTTCCTGTTTAAAGATGCTTATGCGACAGCGAATAACCTTGCAATCGACGCAGTGCTTGCTGCCATTTTAGGTGTTGTTGCAACGAACGGCATTCCGGAGATGATTGCTGCAGCAGTGCTGGTACCGGCGATTACATTGCCGCTCTCTATCGCACTCAAACGGCAGAAACGCATGTAAGGAGGACGTTATGATTCTTGCATTGGATGTCGGAAACACCAATACGGTGATTGGCGGATTTGAAAATAGAAATTTGCAGTTTAGTCTGCGTATGATGAGTGACCGCAATAAAACGATTGACGAGTATGTTACGCATCTGCGGCTTTTGTTGTCTGAAAAATCGGTGGATTTTTCAAACGTGGAGGGCGGCATTATTTCAAGCGTTGTGCCGGAACTTCGTTATGTGCTTAAAAAGGCGATGAAATCGCTCACCGGAAAAGAGTTTTTAGTCGTGACGAATCAGATGAAGCTTGGAATGAAAATCAAAATGGACATTCCGTCTCAGGTGGGCGCTGATCTTTTGGTAGACGCGGCTGCTGCATTGTCGCTGTTTCCGCCGCCGCTTGCAATCTTTGATATGGGAACTGCAACGACTATGTCGGTGATTGACCGCGAAGGCAATTATATCGGCGGTGTGATTATGCCCGGACTCCGGCTTTCCATGGACGCGCTGTCCGGACGGGCGGCACAGCTTCCGTTTATCAATCTGGATGAACCGCCCATGCATTTGATTGGAAAAAACACGGTAGACTGCATGAAAGCGGGCGCGGTATACAGTAATGCTGCAATGATTGACGGATTGATCGAACGTGTGGAAGCGGAGCTTGGAGAACCGGTGACAGCAGTTGCGACCGGCGGCTTGATGGGCGTTGTTCTTCCGTTTTGTAAGCGGGAAATTCACTATGATGAAAATTTGCTGTTAATTGGTCTGCTTTCGCTTTATGAATCGAATTGTTAAAAAGTTCGGCCATCTAAAAGGGGATTTGTTATGAATACGCAGTCAAGCTTGTTTCGGACGGTCACAAATGAAGAAATTGCGTCAATTTTTTCTCACGCGCTGCAGGAAAGCCATATCGAACGTGCCACCCTGTTGGACGGCGGGATGTTTAATACCACTTACCGCGTTGTGTACGGCGATCAAAAACGGGAGGCAGTACTGCGGTTAGGACCTGTCAATCGGGAACGATTGATGGGCTTTGAGCGGAATCTGATGCAGGCAGAAAAATATGTCTGTGATGTGTGTTTAAAAATCGGCATTCCGACCTCGCATATTCTGGCTTGTGATACATCAAAATCGGTGATCGACCGGGACTTTATGATCGTCGAATATATTCCGTCCGTTGTGATGGTAAATGCGGCACTATCTGAGGAAAAGCGGAATGCACTGTGTTTTGATTTAGGCGCTTATCTGGCGAAACTTCATGGAGTGACAGGTGATTCCTTTGGATTTGTGTCACGGATTTTAAAGGGAAATCGATTTTTATCATGGAGTGAAGCGCTTCTATTTGAAGTCGTGGATATCACCGATCATTTGGCGCATATGAATGGGCTGCCTGCTGCGGAAATTGAAGCAATTCGTTCATTGTTTTTGGATGCACGTCCATTGCTTGATGAAATAAAAACGCCGCATTTATTACATACGGATTTGTGGGCCGGAAACGTTTTGCTTGATCAAAATGACTTGTCGATCAAAGCAATCATTGACGGCGATCGGGCAGTATTTGGAGATCCTGATTTTGAGTTTTCGAGTCCGTGGATGGAAGATGTGCAGATGCAGCGCGGCTATGGCTTTTTAATTCCGCAGGCAGGAGAAGAAAACCGGAAACAGCGGATGAAACTGTATCGGATGTTCTACTTGCTGTTAGAAGCATATGTGGGAATCGGTGAGTATAACAATCTCAATCTATATCGGGAGCGGACGCAGCAGCTGCGTGAAATGCTTAAAACAATTTAACTGAATTGGTCATGAGAAGAAAGAGCAGAAAACAATCGCGTTTTTCTGCTCTTTTTTTCTAAAAAAATGAAAAAAACTGTTGCATCCAAAAAGTAAGTGTGATATAGTAAAAAACGAAAAAAGAAATCAACCGCACAGCCGCGGTTTTTCTTTCGAGCAAATTCGTGTTCGAGCACGAAAGGCGCTTGAAAGAACTCATACGCGTGCGTCAGGAAAGGGTAGGGGCATATGAAATTATTTATCGACACAGCAAATACCGAAGAAATCCGTCAGGCAAGCGATCTTGGCGTGATCTGTGGTGTAACAACAAACCCGTCTTTGATTGCAAAAGAGGGACGCGATTTTGTCGAGGTGGTCAAGGAGATTACGACAATCGTTGACGGCCCGATTTCGGCAGAAGTTATTTCGCTTGAACATGAAAAAATGGTAGAAGAGGCATTGGAGCTTGCAAAGATTCATAAAAACATTGTCATCAAAATTCCAATGTGCGCAGAGGGCTTAAAGGCTGTAAAAATTCTTTCGCAAAAAGGAATCCGCACCAATGTGACACTGATCTTCTCCGCAGCACAGGCGCTTCTTGCGGCACGTGCAGGCGCAAGCTTTGTGAGTCCGTTTTTAGGCCGTTTGGATGATATCGGCTCAGACGGTATGATTTTAATTCGCGACATCACGGAAATCTTTGAAAAGCACCAGATTTCCACGGAAATTATTGCAGCAAGTATCCGTCATCCGATTCATGTTATTGAGGCTGCAAAAGCTGGATGTCATATTGCAACCGTTCCGTATAAGGTGATCATGCAGATGATCGGTCATCCGCTCACGGATTCTGGAATTGCTCGTTTCTTAAAAGACTGGGAAGGCGTTCCGAAAAAATAATCGTTGCTTTATTCTCTTTTCTTTCAAATATGATCAACGAAACCGGCAGTTTTAAAAACTGCCGGTTTCGTTTTTATAAAAATATTAAGAACTAAGTCCGTATTGAAGCCGCATCTTGATTTGGCGAATATCTGTACCTGCAAATTTTAAGCAGCGGTAAGAGAGCAGCCGCGACATCATTCGCTGTGAATAGCGTTGTTCAATTTCTTTAAATGAAAGATTGGTGTTGATAATCATGGGGTGCATGATATTCTGCCGCAGATTCACAATATTGTAAAATGCCATCGAGTTAAATTGATTTTCAAGCTCGGCGCCCAGATCATCAATGATAACAAGATCAGCTGCGCGGATTAAGTCCATCGTGTCGATCTTCGCATCTGCTTTTCCATAGTATTCGTTTTGCAGCTTACGGAACAGATCTGGTGCGGAGAGATACAGTACAGAATGTCCTTTTTCCATGAGGGCGGATGCAATGGAAAGCGAGAGATGTGTTTTACCAAGTCCAACACCACCCTGCATTAAAATACTGACAGAATCCTGAGAGAATTGTGCCGCATATTGCTTGCAGAATGAAAATACACGTTCCATCTGTGCGTGTGCGTCGCCGTTATAATAGGAAAGATCAAACTGCGAAAAGGATACGGCTGAAATTTGGTTTTGCGCGTTAAATGATTCAATTTCATATTGAATCATCAGCTCTTTTAAGCAGGTGCATTGAATGCCGTCTACATAGCCAGTATCTCCGCAGCGAGAACAAGTATACCGGGGAAGCAGATAATCTTCCGGATATCCGTTTGTGGTTAAGAGTTGTTTAATCCGCTGTTGTGCAGATAAATTTTCCTGCATGAGCCGCTCGATTGCATGTTTGGCGTTTTCTTCTTTTGAAAAAACGGCGCGTGTGATGGAGGTGCAGGTCCGTGTCAGCGCTGAGATGAGCGTATCGATTTCAGGAATTTTACAAGAAATTTCAAAGCGGCGCTTTTCAGCTTCCGCCTGTGCGGTATCATAGCGTTCTTGTACGGTTTTCATCGCACGGCGAAACGTTTCTTTGCGCATACGATTTTCTCCTTTTTATTTGATGTCAGGTGCGTGTTCCCAAAAACGTTCCAGTTCATCGAGGTCATATGTTGGTTTTTCTGAACTGCTGACTGCTTTTTCACGCTTCTCTTCTTTTACATCTTCTACATGGCGATATCCTTTTTCAAACCATGAGGTCAAAATGGAATTGAGATAAGGAAATGAGATTTTTCCAATAAATCGGATCATGCGTTCATATGCAAGCGTAATCATTTCTTCGCTGAATTGATATTCGTCAAACCAACGGTGAATGAATTTCTTTTCACTTTCGGTGAAATTTCTATTTTCGATTCCGGTAATGCGGCGAATAACAGCTTCATTGCTCTTGCTTTGTTTTAAAAAGGTCAGATATTGTTCCGCCAGATCATGTGTTAAAATTCCGTTATCGGCCCAAGCAGCACATGTTTTTTCAAGATAGCGGGCATTCATTTTTCCGATGGAAACACAGTAGTCTACAGCCATTAAGACAACGTCTGCGGGCATTTTTAAGTATTCAAGAATTTGAATGACGGTTTTTGATTCTGTACTCGTGACAGGACGACCCAAAAGCCCTTCGATACATTGAAGCAGATACTTGGCTTCCGGTGTGGCACTGAAACTGGGTGCAGGATGTGAAACAGTTTTTTGTGAAAGAACAACAACGTCGCTCTTTTTCGGTGTTTCCTGTGTCAGCAAAAGTCCGCGGTCAATCCAATAGGAGATTGCTTCTTCAATTTTTTTCTCAGGCGCTGAAAGTAAATGGGAAAGCAGATGAACACTGCATTCTTTTTCCGGCTGTTTAAAGATGAGAAGAATCACTTTTAAATAAAGCGGGTCCATATCGCAAAGGGATTCATCTACAATATCGCGTGGAAGCGCAAAGTGGTTTGCGTACCGTGTAAAATTGATTTGATAGGTCATAAAAGCCACCTCCTTATAAGCAGGATTGCCTTGGGAAATTCAGTAGACTTTATTATAACACAGTCTGACGATTTTCTCAATCATGAAAGTTTTTGCAGGTGATTTCTTGACAGGAAATGAAAACAGTGTATACTGTAATTAATAGTGTTAACAATCTAAGGAAAGGAACAAAATCATGAACAGACAGGAAGAAGTACTGTTTTCGATTATGCGAGGTTTTTTTGAAAATCCAAATTTTGAAAATTTGTTTCGTCTGTTTCAGGGAGAAGATCGTATTTTATATTATTTAAGCACTCAAAATCGTGCGGATATCACACCTTCGGAACTGAGTGAACGTCTTCATATTACACGTGCGCGTGCGACAGCGGCGGTGCAGGAACTTGAACGCAAACAGTATGTAGCCCGTATTCGTTCGCAGAAAGATAAGCGCCGGATTTATTTGTCGATCACAGAAGACGGAACGTCGTATATTCGCCATCGTGTGGAGTCGGCGCAGAATCAATCGCGCGAGCTTTTGGCGGCGCTTGGAGAATCAGATGCCGCTGAAATGATTCGCCTTTTGCTGCGATTGTTTGAGCTTTTTAATAAAAAAACGGCTTCTGCCGTTTGATAATAGATTGTGAGGGAGAATCGTATGAAAGTTCTTATTTTATCCTGCAATACAGGACAGGGACATAATACGGCTGGAAATGCGATGAGAGAGTTTCTTGAAGATCAGGGGATTGCTTGTGAGATGAAAGATGCACTGTCTTTTGCAAGTGAGCAAGTCTCGCGTGTGGTTTCGAATTCTTATATTAACATTGCAACAAAAGCACCGCGCTTTTTTCAGTTTCTTTATTGGGCAGGAAGCGGAATCAGTTCAAGTAAAGTGAAATCAGTTGTGTATCTGGCAAATAAACAATACGCTGCATCGCTCGGCGCGTATATCAATGAAAATGGATTTGATGTTGTTTTGCTGCCGCATTTGTTCCCCGCAGAAGCAATCACTTCGTTGCGGCGCAAGCATGCAATTCATGCGCGCTGCTATGGGATTGCGACCGATTATACCTGCTCACCGTTTTGGGAAGAAACGGAGCTTGACGGCTACTTTATTCCGCATCAGGATTTAAAAGAAGAATTTGTGGGACGGGGGATTCCTGAGGAAAAACTGATTGTTACAGGGATTCCGGTGTCCAAACGATTCACAAGAGTAGTGGATCGGGAAATGCTTCGTGAGAAATTTTCTGTTCCGAAAAATGGGAAGATGCTCGTGGTGATGAGCGGCAGTATGGGATTTGGTGCTGTCGAAGCGCTTGCACAGCAGCTTTGTGATCAGACAACGCCGTTTGACCGTATTGTTGTAATGGGCGGCACAAATGAATCGCTGAAAGCATCATTGCGTAAAACATTTGCACAAGAATCACGTGTAAAGATTCTTGACTTTACACGTGGGGTGGACGAATATATGGCTGCATGTGATGTACTATTTACAAAACCAGGAGGACTTACCAGTACAGAAGCGGCAGCACGGCAGGTGCCGCTTGTGCATACCGCACAGATTCCTGGGTGTGAAACGATCAATGCAGCCTTTTTTAAAGCGCATGGCCTTTCATTGTGCGCAGCAAATGAAAAGGAAGCAGCATCGTGTGGTGCATTGTTATGCAGTCAGAAAAAGATGCAAGAGGAGATGAAGCAAGCGCAGCGTCAAACGATTCATGGAGATGCAGCTGCGCGTATTTTTGCTCATTTGCGTAATGAAATGAGGTGATAATTATGGGATTGCGGCTATTGTTGATTGTATTTGGATTCTTTTCAGGAAGCGTCATGTATGGAAAGCTTTTGCCAAAGTGGCTCAAAGGAATTGATGTGACAGCGATTAGTCAGGATAAAAATCCGGGAACAGCAAATGCAATGCAATATGCAGGTGTCCCAGTTGGCGTCTTGTGCTTGCTGTGTGATTTGGCAAAAGGTACACTTCCGGTCATGTTATTCTGTGCACTGTTTGGATTAGAACCAACGTTTTGGCTTAGCTTTGCAGTTGCTGCTCCTGTTTTGGGTCATACCTGTTCCCCATGGGGCGGTGGAAAAGGAATTGCCGTATCGTTCGGCGTTATGCTGGGATTGCTTCCAGGTTCCATGGGTCTGTTGTTTTTGATTGGCAGTTATCTGCTTTTTTCGATTATCATCCGAATTAAGCCGCATGGCATTCGTTCTATTGTATCATTTGCCGTCTTTTTTGTTGCAATGTTGATTTGGGAACGTCATACATTCTTGGTTTATGGTGCATTGTTAATGTGTGCAGCAGTGATTATTCGTCATCTTCCATCGGCGCGGCGTGAATATGAAGCGCGTCATCCGGCGATTTCTTCTACAGAAGATCCGTTGGCTCATACATAAAATGGAATTTTGTGAATAAAAATACTTGCCTATGTCCATACTCTCCGCAAGAGAATGAAAGGCGGAGATGTTGTGGCTTACGGAAAAGTAGAAATTTGCGGAATCAATACTGCAAAGCTTACGACGCTAAAGGAAAGCGAAAAAATGGCGCTTTTAAAACAGATGAAAGCAGGTGACGCACACGCAAGAGAAAAACTGATCTGTGGGAATCTGCGGCTTGTTTTGAGTGTGATTCAGCGATTTGCAAACCGTGGGGAAAATCCGGATGATCTGTTTCAAATCGGATGTATTGGTTTGATGAAAGCGATCGATCATTTTGATATGTCACAGGATGTACGCTTTTCAACGTATGCGGTACCGATGATCCAAGGAGAAATCCGGCGCCATTTGCGGGATTCGAATACGCTTCGCGTTAGCCGGTCGCTAAAGGATATTGCCTATCGTGCAATGCAGGTAAAAGAGCAGCTAACGGCTAAACACAATGCAGAACCTACGATTGATCAGATTGCAAAACAGCTCGAAATGCCAAAAGAACGTGTTGTGCTGGCGCTTGAAGCGATTGTTGAGCCGGTGTCGCTGTATGAGCCAGTGTATTCCGATGGCGGTGACACGATTTATGTCATGGATCAGGTCGGCGACCAGACGTGTGAGGAAAGCTGGCTTTCAGAGATTATGATGAAAGAAGCAATGCAGCAGTTGAGTGAACGGGAAAAAACGATTATCAATCTTCGCTTTTTTAACGGACAGACACAAATGGAAGTTGCAAGTGAAATCGGAATCAGTCAGGCGCAGGTTTCAAGACTGGAAAAAGGCGCCTTAAAGAAAATTAAAAAAGTCCTTTAAAATGGTTTTTATTGGTGAGAAAGGTTCCACTTTTTTGCATCTCATAGATATGATTTGTGGTATAATAATTGCAAAGCAGTTATTATACGCAGATTTTCATTGCTGTTTTTCTTTGCCCTTTATGGGCAGCCGAAAAACATGGCAAATACCACTCCGGTTTTGCTGTCATGGTAGAATAAAAATGAGGTGAGGAAAATGGATGACAACAAAATAAAAAACTTTGCCGAACTGATACGTTCGAGTAATCGCATTGTGTTTTTCGGCGGAGCCGGCGTATCGACAGAAAGCGGGATGAAAGACTATCGAAGTGAGGACGGCTTATACAACACTGTAACCAAGTATCAAGTACCGCCTGAAACCATATTGAGCCACAGCTTTTTTGAACGTCATCCCGATGTGTTTTATGATTTTTATTATAATTATTTTCTGAACACCACGGCAGCACCGAATCGTACACACTATGCGCTGACAGCGCTCGAGAAAGCGGGAAAACTGAAAGCCATTATTACACAGAATATAGACGGGCTGCATCAAAAAGCGGGAAGTCAGCATGTCATTGAACTGCACGGGACCGTGTTAAAGCATTATTGCACTGCTTGTAAGACCATTATGCCGAATGAACAGGTGAAAGCGCTTGCCGGAGGGATTCCTTTCTGTGAGAAATGTCATCACATTGTCAGACCTGATGTCGTTTTATATGAGGAATCGTTAAACCCGTCAACCGTTGAAGCGGCTGTGGATGCCATTTCTTCTGCAGACTTGCTTATTATCGGAGGAACATCGCTGGCAGTTTATCCTGCTGCGAATTTTATTCTGTATTTTAAAGGGAAGCATATTGTTCTTATTAACCGTGACGCCACGCAATACGACGACAGAGCGTCCGTTGTGTTCAGAGAAAGCATCGGTCAGGTTTTTGAGGATACAATGCATGTGTTAGGTCTGCCGTTTGAAAACGTAAACAATAAAAAAGGGAGAGCCTGATAAAACGGTTAGTTAGATTTTGGGGTGACATCATGAATTATCAAATCATTCGATTAACAGATCGACCCATATTAAAAGAAAAAGCGGCACAATGGTTTCATGAAAAATGGGGAGTTCCTTTGCATGCTTATTTAGAAAGTATGGAAGATTGTCTTTCAAGCAATACGGCTGTTCCGCAGTGGTATATGGCGATGGATGGAGATCGGATCATTGCCGGCATGGGAGTGATTGAAAATGATTTTCATGATCGAAAGGACTTAACGCCTAATGTTTGCGCTGTTTACACAGAAGAAGACTGCCGTGGATGTGGAGTGGCAGGTGCATTGCTGCATTATGTGTGTGAAGATATGAAAAAGTGCGGAATCAACACGCTTTATCTTGTAACAGATCATACCTCGTTTTATGAACGATACGGTTGGAAATTTCTTTGTATGGTGCAGGGAAATGATGAACCTGATATGACACGAATGTACATTCACGAAGCGGAAGCTTGATCAGAGAGACAGCAGAAATGGAAGAAAATAATTGGTTGTGATCTCAATGATGACATGGCTTTCCGTTTTGAGTTGTTTGATGAGGATCATTGGTGCTATGCGTCGGACAAAACGTTTAAAGCCACAAAATTTTTAATGAAATCATTGGGGCATCATCCACAAGGATGATGCCCCAAAACTGTTTTTCAGTATTATAGTTTTCATTTTCTGCGTTTTATTTGCCTTTTGGTATGTTAAAGACAGCTTGCGGAGCCTTTTGTTTTAAAAAGGAAAGAAATTCACGCGGATCACCGACACTAAAATCTTGTTTATCGATCAGCAGCACGAGCTGTTGTGACAGTCTGAGCAGATACAGGTGATCTGTTTGCGTCACTTTTTGGATTTGATGATAGTCAATATGTGTTTGTCCGCCTGTTTGCAGATTATACCCAATGATTTGTGCTTGGGAAAAAACAGTTTCGGTTTCTACGGGCACATGATAGAGTGTAAGATATCTCTTGTAGGTTTTGTTTGCGTTTAAATGCGGAACGTATAAGCAAAAAATGAAAAAACCGATTGCCAAAAGAAGTAAAATAATGGCATATCCATAGCTTTCAAACACAAAACAGAAAAAGGCTACAATAAGGCAATAAAGCAGAACAACAGCACACAAAGCGATACGGAGCGCTTTTCTCGAAGCTTTGGTCAATTCTAAAAGAATTTCTTTCGAATAGCAGCAGTGGTTTTTAAAAATGGGCTCCATGAACGATTTCCCCTATCGTTTTTCTTTTAGTATACCAAAAAGAATGGAAAAAAGGATGAACCAATCATGAAAGAAACGGATATCATTTTTGATAAAGAAATGTATGCTTTGGGCATATTAAAGCGAGAAAAAACGATTCCTCATCGCAGGAAACTGTGATGAGGAATCGTTTAGCAGAGAAATCATATTAGAAAGTGACGTAATCGGCGTAGATATATCCGGTTGTTCCGCTTTTCAGGGTCACCTTATACCAGCCGTTTTGCTTGTTTCCTAAAACGGTAAACGAGTCGCCGCGGTTTACATAGGCGAGCACTGCCGATGAAGTGGAGGCAGAAGCGCGGATGCGCACACGGTCACCTGTGGAATATCCCGTTTTTGAGGTGGGAGCGGGTGCTGTGAATGAAACGTAATCCGCATGGATAAAGCCTTTGATGCCGTCTTTGAGTGTGACTTCGTACCAACCATTTTGCACATTGCCCGAAACAGTAAAAGAGTCACCGCGGTTTACATGGGTGAGGATTGCAGATGAAGTGGAGGCGGAAGCACGCACGCGTACGCGGTCGCCTGTGGAATACCCTGTTTTTGTAACAGGGGTAGTGGGCGCTGTGAATGAAACGTAATCCGCATGGATAAATCCTTTCGTACCATCCTTGAGTGTGACCGCGTACCAACCATTTTGTACATCGCCTGAAACAGTAAAGGAATCACCGCGGTTTACATGAGTGAGGATTGCAGATGAAGTGGAGGCGGAAGCGCGCACGCGTACGCGGTCGCCTGTGGAATATCCTGTTTTTGTGGCAGGGATAGTGGGCTGTTCTTCTGAAATCGTTATATATGCAGCACTTACATATCCGATTTGACCGTTTGCCATTTGAATTTCATAAAAGCTTCCGCTTTTTCCAATGATCGTGACGGTGTCATCTTTTTGATAATAAGCGATCGTTTCGCTGTCTGTGGTGGGGGATTTGCGCACACGTAAAGAGTTTGCCGTTACAATTCCTATGACGGGTGTCTGCGGTGTTGGTGTAATATTTGATTCTGTCAGCCACTCTGTCAGTTTTGTTCGGATTCCATCTGTAGCCTGTGTGAGTGACCAAGATCCCATTCCTTTTAGATCATACTGGTGAATCAGACGGGTTTTTTCGTAAATAGACGTTTCATCTTCAAACCAAACCGTATAAGAGCCAGGTGTGAGTCGTTTGCCGCCAATGGAAAGCAGTGTGTCACCTGCGTTGACCGTAAATTGTGCTTTCGGTGAGCGGGAAGAGGTGTCGTAGGTGATTGTGCCGTTATACTGTTGAATCAGTGTTTGAATTGTATTTAGACTTACGCCGTTTCCGTTAAACGTGCCGTCACTGCTCCAGATACGGCCATAAAACGGAACGCCAATCACCAATTTATCCGCTGTTGTATGCTCAAGTGCATATTCAATCGAGCGTTTGACAAATGAGTAGCTTGCTACCGGTTCCGCACTGCTTCCTTCCCAGCTTTCGTCATACGCCATGACCATTAGGTAGTCGGCATATTTAGCGAGTTCCGCATAGTCATAAGAACCGTGCCATCCGGTCGTCCATCCATTTGGATTTGCGGCAACCGCAACAGAAACTTCTTTTTCAGCAGGGAGTTTCTGACGTAAAAGTCGTACAAGTTCGGTATACGCACTGCGATGCGTGTGTGTGACGTTTTCAATATCGACATTGACGCCATCTAAATTATTTGCGATGATCGCATCAGCGATTGATTGTGCCAGTTTTTCCGGGTTTGCAAGTGCTGCTTCGCCGGACGCACGATTCCAGTGATTGCTCAGCATGGGCACAACCTTAATTCCCATCGTATGCATTGCGTCAATGAATGAAGCATTTACATTGTTTAAAACGAGTTCTCCAGATGAATTGAGATCAAAATAGGAAGGAGAAACCGTCTGAAAAGAACCAACTTGTTTGATTTGTTCGATTTGTTGGCTGACGGTTCCGCCATATAAATATGTCATGTGGAATTTTGTCTGCAAAGCGGAGAGCTGCTGCTGTGTGTTTAAAAAGCGTGGTGTAAATCCATCCGCCTGTGCTGCTGCGGCAGAAACCGCTTGCATGGAAAGCGTAGCGACCAACACACCTGCGACAAAGATTTTTACAGTCTTTATGGGAAGTCCGGCGGCTTTTTCCTGAATAGAGAGGAAAAAATTGCGGCGTGCTTTGGCATCTTTTTTGTTATAGCTTAGAAAATCATGCGCAAATTCGGCATCTGTCTTGTCAAAATATACATGCAAGTCATAGCTGCGGCTGTTGTTTTCGATAATTTCATAACGATACATCCATTTCACCATCCTTGCTTGTTAGTCTGTCCCAAACAGTAAAAAATAAACAATCTCCTGTTTGAAAACAAACAGGAGATCAAACCAGCGTATTGAATTTTTATGTTAAAAAGAAGGAGAAGCAGGTGCTCGCAAAAAACGAATGCCGTTTCGGAACATCTGATCTGCCATGTATGCCATTTCTTCCGGTGTTTGATGCATACCGGTTTCAATCCAGTGTTCAAATAAACCGATACAGCCGGTCACAACGAACACAGAAAAATATTCCGGAACATATGAAATCGGATGATTCGGAAATAGTTTTCCCCAATCGTTTACACACTTTTCAAGCAGTTTGTTTCGAAGCAAGCTGATAAATTCAGCATCACCATGGATTCCTAAAAATGCCTTGCAGATATTTGCGTGACGCTCTAAGAAACGAAAGAGGTCACAGAGCATAGACAGCGGACGTTCACCGCTCGTCTCTGTATGGTGTATGTTGAGTACAGCGGCAAAATCACTGAGAATTTCTTCGCGAATCTGCCGGATCATATCATCAATATCTTTATAATGAATATAAAATGTGGCACGGTTAATGTTTGCACGTGCAGTCAGCTCTCTTACAGTAATCGAATTGATGTTTTTTTCAAGCATCAGAGAAGCAAGACTTTCGCAGAGTGCAGCTTTTGTTCGTTTGACTCGTGCATTTTGGGAACGAGTAGGTTTATTCTGATGTAACGGTTCCATAATCCTCCTTATCCGCCGAGTCGAATCATTTCGTCAATCGGCTTCTTTGCGCGAATGCGCAGTGATTCATCTAATGTAATGACTTTTCCGCCATCGCCCTTTAACGCATGGTAGACATCACCGAGGTTTGTAATGCGCATGTCAGGACAAAACAGTTTTTTAGACAGTGCGTAGAAATGACGTTTTGGATATGTAATGGAGAGAAAATCTGCAACGCTTTTTTCTGTTCCGATAATGCAGTCATCTGAATGACTGTGTGCAAAACGAAGAATATCTGCGGTTGAGCCGGCAACATCCGCATGCCGAATGACTTCTGGCGGCAATTCCGGGTGCATCAGTATTTTGGCGTTCGGATGTGCAGCTTTTGCCGCGAGCACTTCTTCTTCGGTGACGGCATCATGCACAGGACAGCAGCCTTCCCAGACTTCAATATGTTTGTGGGGAAGGGATTTTTGTACAAACCGGCCGAGATTCTTATCCGGAATAAACAAGATATTTTCCTGTTCGAGCGCATTTACGATTTTAACGGCACTTGAAGAAGTAACACATACATCACTCACTGCTTTTAACTGCGTGGATGTGTTGATATAGGCAACGACAGCATAATCCGGATGCGACTGCTTAAATGCTGCAACACGCGCAGGATCGATCTGATCGGCCATTGCACAGGTTGCATTTGCGACCGGAAGAATCACGTTCTTTTCAGGACACAGCATTTTAAGTGTTTCTGCCATAAACAGTACGCCGCAGAGAATAATGGTGTCACAATCGTATTCATGCGCTTTGGCGCTTAAAGCGAATGAGTCGCCTGTTAAGTCGGCGATTTCCAAAATATCCGGTGACTGATAGCTGTGTGCAAAGATTTTTGCATTTTTTTCTTTTTTTAAAGTAAGAATCTGTTGTTGCAAATCGCTTAACATAAAAGAGCACTCCTTGCTTTTTGGAAACATAGATACAAAGATACAGATGACGTCAAAAACCGACACAATGTCTTATTTAGGTCTATGATACACAGAAAATGAGGACTTGTCAAGGCGTGAAAAGCCTTTACAATAGGCGTGTATTCTATTATAATATAAAGGTATGTGAGTATATTAAGAAGAAAACAGCAGAAACGATTTATTGCGATTGATCACAGAAGGGTGGATTTTCTTGTTATTTTATGATGAAACAAAAGTCGAGCTTGCAAATCTTGCACCACAGCTTGATGAATTAAAGAGTGCACTTGGAATCGACAAAAAGAAACTTGAAATCGAAGAATTGGAAGGCCGTGCGGCACAACCGGATTTTTGGGACAATATGGAAGAATCGCAAAAAGTCCTTCGTCATACAAGTCAGCTCAAGAGTGCAGTGGAATCGTATGAAAAGCTCTGCACACAGTATGAAGATCTTGTAACGCTTGTGGAAATGGCGATTGAAGAAGATGACGACAGCGTAGAGGAAGAACTGCGGACGGAATTTGATTCGTTTAAAGAAACGCTTGAAACGATGAAACTTCGCACACTTCTGACGGATGAATATGATGCCAATAACGCCATTTTGACATTCCATGCCGGTGCGGGCGGCACAGAGGCACAGGACTGGGTCAGCATGCTGTTCCGGATGTATCAGCGCTGGGCGGAGCGAAAAGGCTTTAACGTGAAAACGCTTGACTATCTTGCAGGAGATGAGGCTGGCATTAAGAGCGTGAGCTTCATTGTCGAAGGGGAAAATGCTTACGGATTCTTAAAGAGTGAGAACGGTGTACATCGTTTGGTTCGCGTTTCTCCGTTCGATTCCTCCGGACGCCGTCATACATCGTTTGCATCGCTTGAGGTTATGCCGGAAATTGACGACAGCATTGAAGTCAATATCCGTCCGGAAGACTTGCAGGTCGATACGTATCGTTCCGGCGGCGCAGGCGGTCAGAACGTCAACAAGGTATCGTCTGCCGTACGAATTACACATATTCCGACCGGCATTGTATGTGCCTGCCAGACAGAGCGCAGCCAGCTTCAGAATAAAGCAAATGCAATGAAAATGCTCAAATCAAAATTGATTCAGATCAAGGAACGTGAGCATCTCGAAAAAATTGAAGATATTAAGGGTGTACAGAAAGAAATTGCATGGGGCAGCCAGATTCGTTCCTACGTATTCATGCCGTATACTCTTGCAAAAGACCATCGTACCGGCTTTGAAAACGGAAATATTCAGGCGGTGATGGACGGCGATATCGACGGCTTCATCAATGCGTATTTGAAAGCAAAGAGCCGCGGCGAGCTGTAACATCTGTAACATAATATTTTATTCACCCATATACTGTCACTGAGAGGTGATTGATATGGGTGAATATCTTACAATGGCCTTTTTAATTGTAACAAGCCTGCTTGGCATCATTCTTTTGGCAAGACTTTGCCTCATGCGGATTTGCGGCGGTGCATGTGCAAACGGTGTGCATGTGCTTCCTGTTTCGGGTGAAGTGGAGTGTGTGGAATGGATGCTTCGCCGGCTGTTGTATCGGGGAGCCAAACGAATCATTGTGCTTGATCTTGGCTGTGCGGCACAGACACGTGAAGTGCTCAGCCGGTTTTGTACCGATCATGGTGCTGTGACGTTGATTCGTGCGGATACATAAAAGAAAGGAGCGCTATGGGCACACAGGAATATGTGAAAATCTCCGGCTGTGTGGAGGAGATTATCTATAAAAACGAAGATACCGGCTTTTGTGTGCTTGATATAAGCGTTGATAACGAACTGATTTGTGCTGTTGGGACAATGGTTTCTGTGGAGCCGGGTGAGGAGTTGGAACTCACCGGATATTTTGACACACATCCGGTACATGGCGAACAGTTTAAAGTACAGATGGTGGAACGGCGCCTCCCTGCAACTTCGAGTGCGATTCGCCGTTATTTATCAAGTGGCGTAGTAAAAGGAATCGGACCTGCGACAGCGCGGAATATCGTCAACTGCTTCGGGGATGATACGCTTAAAATTATCGAAGAATCCCCGATGCGTTTAGCAGAGGTTCCGGGAATCAGTGCGGCAAAAGCGCAGAAACTCGCAGGTGCATTTGCGCAGGTATTCGGTGTGCGAACGTTGATGATGTTTCTTTCAAAATATCAGATCACACCGATGCAAAGCGTTGCGATTTATAAAGAGTGGGGCACCGGTGCGATGGATTTGATCAAACAAAATCCGTATATCTTGTCGCGGGCGTCGTTTGGCATTTCGTTTGCCACGGCGGATGCAATGGCATTGGCATTTCATTTGCCGCCCGAGAACGAGGACCGCATTTTGGCAGGCATTCAGTTTGTGTTAAAGCATAATACTGCCAATGGACATACGGGCCTTCCGCAGCGTTTGCTGCTGCCGACTGCCGCACGGATGCTGGCGCTTTCTGAATCGGTTGTTGAGGATACACTCGTGCGTGCTGTCGAATCGGGAGAGCTATATCGGATGGAGGATGCGCCTGATCTTATTTTTTTACCGGAATACTATATGGCGCAGCAGAATATTGTTTCAAGACTGTCACTGATGCTTTCGGTTTACCGGGAGCCGCAGCCGCAGATTGAGGATGCGATTTCGCTGATTGAGGAAGAAAAAGGAATTTGCTATGAATCCCTTCAGCGCAAAGCGATTGCACAAGCGGCACAGCAGCCGGTATTTATTTTGACAGGCGGTCCCGGAACAGGAAAAACAACGACGGTCAACGGCATGATTGAACTGTTTGAACAACAGGGAAAAACAGTGCTTCTGACGGCACCCACCGGACGCGCGGCAAAGCGAATGACGGAGGTGACCGGCAGGGAAGCAAAAACGATTCACCGGCTGCTTGAGGTAGAACCGGGATATGCGCAGACCGGCAAGCTCATCTTTTCTCATAATGAACAGAATCCTTTATATGGGGATGTTGTCATTGTGGACGAAGTGTCTATGGTAGACACATTATTGTTTGACGCGCTTCTGCGCGGAATGAAGCCGACGGCAAAGCTTGTGCTGGTGGGAGATTTCCACCAGCTTCCAAGCGTGGGGGCGGGAAACGTGCTGCGGGATTTGATTGAAAGTGACTGTGTACCGACGGTCAGTCTGACACAAATTTTCCGTCAGGCTGCAAAAAGTTTGATTGTTACAAATGCCCATGCGATTGTAAACGGACAGATGCCGGAGCTTTCGAAAAAGGACAATGATTTTTTCTTTTTGCCGCAATCGGATACCAAACAGGCGGCACAGCTGATTGCTGATCTGTGTGCGACACGATTGCCGCATACATACGGTTTTTCTCCTACAGAGGATATTCAGGTGCTCTGTCCGCAGCGGAAAGGCGATCTTGGTGTGATTGTGCTCAATCAGTATTTGCAGGAGCGGCTAAATCCTGCCGCAGATACAAAAACGCAGTGGAAAAGCCCTACCTATTTGTTCCGCGAGCAGGATAAAGTCATGCAGATCCGGAACAATTATGATATTCCGTGGAAACGCGGAGAAGAATCCGGTGCCGGGATTTTTAACGGCGATATTGGGATTATTCGTATGATTGATCGTGGCTCCAGGACGATGGCTGTCGATTTCGATTCAAAAATTGCCTACTATAGCTTTGATATGTCTAAGGAACTTGAATTAGCTTATGCCGTTACGGTACATAAAAGTCAGGGCAGTGAGTTTGATGCGATCATTGTTCCGGTAATGGGCGGATACGATAAGCTCTATTTTCGTAATCTGCTCTATACGGCGGTGACACGTGCGAAAAAGATTCTGATTTTGGTCGGACAGCGCAGCCGTATTTCATTTATGGTACAAAACGACAAAAAAATGCGCCGCTATACCGGACTTTCAAAAATGCTCAAAGAGCGGGTGATTTCATGAAACGTCGGTGTAAAAAGGCGGAATATTTCTGGCACATCTTTTTTCCGAATCGATGTTTGTTTTGTGAACGGCCGATTGCCGCAGATGAGGTGTTTTGTCCTCAGTGCGAGAAAGAACAGCCGCTTCTTCCGCCTACATGCAATGCGTGTGGTAATTTGATCGGACAATGCGTGTGCAGTGTTCCGGTGTTTTCTGTATTTCGTTACGAAGAGGGCGTGAAAAGAGCGATTCGTGCCATGAAGTTTACGGGTGATCGTGTTGTGGCTCAAAAACTTGCGCAGTTGATGGCGGACAAGCTTGTTGCATTATCAGAAGACACATTGTCGTTTGATTGTGTTGTTCCGGTTCCGATGCATAAAAAAGATCGGAAAGAACGTGGATTTTCGCAGTCTGAATGGTTGGCGGAAGCACTGTCGGAACAAATTTCTGCGGTGTGCTTAAACGACGCTATTCAAAAGACACGGTGGACGAAGAAACAGCTTACCCTTACCGCACAAGAACGAAAGCGAAATCTGATCGATGCGTTTGCGGTGAATCAGCCGGAACAAATCGTAGGAAAGTCTGTTTTACTTGTGGATGACGTGTATACAACCGGTACGACGGTGATGGAAAATGCACATGTGCTTTTAAATGCCGGCGCGCGTGCTGTGACTGTTTGTACTGCGGCGAAAACAACGTTTACAGAAGTTGAATTGTTGTGATATACTGAAAAGAAAAAAGGTGGTGAGCTCCGATGGGAGCAATGGATATTGGAATCGATCTTGGTACAACCAAGGTAATTATATATAAACCGGGTGTGGGCGAACTGTTGCGTGAGCCTGCGGTTGTTGCAGTGAATACAAAAGATGATACACTGATCGCGGCCGGTCAGGAAGCACTTTTGATGGTGGGCAAGACACCGGAATATATCCGTGCGGAGTTTCCGCTTGAAAATGGTGTCATTTCCGATCATGTGATGACGGAATTGATGCTGAAAGAATTTTTGCATCGGGCATGCAGCAGCTTTTTAGTAAAGCATCGATTTGTCATTTGCGTACCGTCTTCGGTTACTGAGGTAGAGCGCCGTGCAGTCGTGCGTACGATCGTTCATGCTGGTGTGCGTACAATCTATTTGATTGAAGAGCCGATTGCGGCAGCACTCGGATCGGGAATTGATATCATGCAGCCGAACGGTTCACTTGTTGTTGATATCGGTGGAGGTACCTCAGATATCGCAGTCATTTCATTGGGCGGTGTCGTATTGTCGGAGTCACTGCGTTATGCGGGCAATCACATTGATGAGGCCATTATCAAGCTGATGCTGTCAAAATATAATCTGTCTATCGGCAAAAAGATGGCACAGCAGATTAAGCAGGAGATCGGAAACGTTTGGAATCCGTCAAGCGATGAGAAAACGAAGGTGCGCGGAAGAAACCTTTTGACAATCTATCCGCAGCAGATCGAAGTGTCTTCGCTCGATATTTATGATGCAATTTCTCCATTTGCGGAAATGATTGTCGCAGCAGTGAAACGTGTACTCGACAAAACACCGCCGGAGCTTGCAAGTGATATTTATGAAAATGGAATTTTGATGACTGGCGGCGGTTCGCTTTTACGCGGACTTCCCGAGCTTTTGACACAGGAAACCGGAATCAAAACACGTGTCAGTGAAAATGCGATTGAAGCAGTTTCTATTGGAACTGCAAAAGCGTTTGAATATACCGATTTATTGCAAACGGGATTTTCACAGGAACAAGCAAACAATTACTAAATCGAAAGCAGGGGATATTTGTGATTGTTAGAAAGATCAGAGAAGAAGAGCTGAAACGATGCTATGAAGTGATGTCGATTGCATTCGAGTTTCCGAATAAGGAAACGCGGTCAAATGAAGAGATCGTGAAAGAAGCAAACGAGCAGCCAAAAACACGTGCGCAGGAATACTGGCGGGAAAAGTGGGCAGCGTTTGAGGACGATGACCACACGATGATGGGGATGATGTTTACCATTCCTTATACCGTGCAGTTTGATGGTGGAGCATATCCGATGTGTGGAATCGGCGGCGTATCAACACTTCCGCAGTACCGGAAAAACGGTGTCATCCGTGTCTGCTTCGAACATAATCTTCCGCAGATGTATGAGGATGGTGTGCTGTTTTCGTATCTTTATCCGTTTTCTACTGCGTTTTATCGGAAATTCGGCTATGAGATGTGCGGAGAGCGGGTACTTTATGAGATTGATCTGCGTGCGTATTCTCATTTCCCGGTCGAGGGTAAAGCCGTTTTAGCGGAAGGGCAGTCACTGAATGATGCGATTGCTTCTGTGTACCGTGACTTTTGTGGGAACATGAATTTGATGTGTGTGCGGAAACCCTATGATTTTCCCGGCGCGGATGGACAGAATCCGGCAAAAGACTGCGTCTATACGTATGTCTATTTTGCAAAGGACGGCACGCCTAAAGGGGTCATGACATTTACAAAAGAGCAGCTTGAACCGTATGTGTTTGAAATGCGGTGCAGTCAGTTCTATTTTTCCGATTGGGAAGGCTTTTACGGGCTTTTGAATCATGCGCTCGCGTATAAGACCTATTATAAGAAAATTTCATTTTGGCTGCCGTCGCATTTTGACGTTGTCAGCCGTATTCCGGAGTGGGCGAAAGTGCCGTGTAAGCGGACATGCGCGCATACCGGAATGAATCGGGTGATCAATGTAGAGGCAGTGTTAAAGGCTGCGCGGTATCAGGGGAGCGGTTCTATTTTGATCGGTGTCTGTGACGACCAGATTCAAAAGAACAACGGCGTTTTTCTTGTTGTATTTGAAAACGGACAAGCAGTCACAGTCGAAAAAACGGACAGCGCGCCGGATATCACAATGCCAATCTGTGATTTTTCACGTCTGATTACCGGCACACACCAGGCGGAGGACGCACTTACACTGCCAGGTGTTTCGGTGTGCAATCCGTCAGCGCCGTTTGCCGCAGTATTTTACAAAAAACCGATTTTTATCATGGATTCTTTCTAAAATACTTGCTTTTTTATGTAACGCATTGTATACTTATACTAACTACTGTTGGTCATAGTTCAACAGAAAAAGGAGAAGATTATCATGAACATTTATGGCGTTAATGTTGACATTAAAAACGTTCCGGAACTTGATCCGACGTTTGCGCCGCTGCATGTGTTTAACCGCGAGTTTTTAAAAACAGCAAAAAAACCGATCGCTGTGGCGGTAGAGAGAAGCGGCGGACTGATTTCCGTGTATGACACATTTATTCACGGCACGCCGGAGATGGCTGCTGCGGACAACTACTATGTGGATCGCTTGGTAAAATTCCTGCTGTGGGCAAGAGGCGGTTTCCGTGTGTATATCTGCGGCGATGAAAATGTCTATCGCTATATGAACGATACATACAGTGCAACCGGTGCGCGTGCATTTGATTATGATTTCATGGAGCAGGTTTACGAGAGAAAATTTGAAATCGTCAATGTACCGGATTTGAAAGATAAACCGGCTGCAAATGAGAAATCCAAAGCAATCGGCAAACATTTGGACGGCTGCCGTATCGGCTTTGATGCAGGCGGATCTGACCGTAAAGTTTCTGCGGTTGTAGACGGCGAACCGATCTTCAGTGAGGAAACCGTTTGGCTGCCGAAAGTGAATCCGGATCCGGATTATCATTTTGAGGGCATTCTGCACTCCATGAAAATGGCAGCAGAAAAAATGCCGCGCGTAGACGCAATCGGCGTCAGCTCGGCAGGTATTTATATTGACAACCGCACCATGGTCGCTTCGCTGTTTTTGAAAGTGCCGAAAGATGCCTTTGATGCAAAAGTAAAAGACATCTATCTGCGCGCAGCAGACGAGATCAGCAAAATGGTTGGTCACAAAGTACCGATCGAAGTTGTAAACGACGGTGACGTAACCGCTCTGGCAGGCGCAATGAACTTAAACGATGTAGACGTATTGGGTATTGCAATGGGTACTTCCGAAGCAGTTGGTTATGTTGATAAAGACGGCAATATCACCGGATGGCTCAACGAGCTTGCATTTGCACCGGTCGATGCACAGCCGGATGCAATGGAAGACGAGTGGTCGGGTGATATCGGCTGCGGCGTAAAATATTTCTCGCAGGACGGCGTGATCAAACTGGCAAAACCGGCAGGCATTGAGCTTGATGAAAATGCAACACCGGCAGAGAAACTGAAAGCAGTTCAGGCGCTCATGGAGAAAGACGATCCGCGTGCAGTAAAAGTGTACGAGTCACTCGGCGTATATCTTGGCCACACCTTGGCACTGTATGCTGATTTCTATGAGATCCGTCACTGCCTGCTGCTCGGTCGTGTAATGTCCGGAAAAGGCGGCGATCTGATTCTTAAAGTTGCAAAAGACGTCCTTGCAGACGAGTATCCGGAGATTCAGATGAATGCACAGACACCGGATGAAAAGATGAAACGCGTTGGTCAGTCGGTTGCAGCAGCAAGTCTTCCGGAGATCGTTAAATAATAAAATGATTCGCTGAATGCAGAATCACATGTTTTGATGAAAATTTGAATATTAAAAATAACCGGTGGAGGAAATGAACCGCCCCAGATTGTGCAGACAGCACAAAAAGAGCCCCCTGTGCGGGAATATTAGGTTTTAGCAGGAGTGGCGCAGCGTCAGCGGCGCCACTCCTGTTTTGCTTTGGATACGCTCGTGATTG
>CALXAM010000032.1 GCA_944386285.1 uncultured Clostridia bacterium
ACAATCACGAGCGTATCCAAAGCAAAACAGGAGTGGCGCCGCTGACGCTGCGCCACTCCTGCTAAAACCTAATATTCCCGCACAGGGGGCTCTTTTTGTGCTGTCTGCACAATCTGGGGCGGTTCAATGCCACACGGGGGTGTTCATTACAACCGAATTATTCAGAAATCGCTGCCTGTGCTTCTCTCTGTTTATCCAAGCGAATGTTGCGGAAATAAAGCGCTACGTCGATGGAAATCTCAATGAAGTTCAACACATAGAAGAACCAGCCAAGATAAAACACAAAACCGCTATCACCGTTTGCAAACAAAATGAATTTACGGACAATACCAAAAATGTAGCCGATCAGCAGGAAAATCTCAAAGAACAAGCTTTTTCCTTTTGCTGTGCGTGAAACCCACGATTTGCGGATCGAAATCGGCCACGACAAGCCAAAGCACAGAATCATCAGTGCTTCCAATAAATCAGTGATCATGATTCAATATACCCCTTTTGTCAGTTGATTATTTTCTGCGCGCGTAGTTCGGCAAGAGTTTCGGCGAAACAACATCAGTTTTGATGCCTGCTTCTGCCTGCTCTTTTGCAAATTTGTTGACGTGCTCCAGTGTCAGCGCACCGAGTGTGACGTCTTTCGATTTGCTCGAAGCGTTTTTGCCTGCGTTTCTGCCGAATACGATGATATCGAGCAGCGAGTTGCCCATCAGACGGTTTCTGCCGTGGATACCACCGACAGCCTCACCTGCAACGTACAGGTTCTCGATGTTTGTCATACCGTCTGCTGTGATATCAAGTCCACCGTTTTGATAGTGCAGCGTCGGGTATACAAGGATCGGCTCTTTGCGGATATCAATGCCGTATTTGCCGAACATACGCATCATTGCCGGAATGCGTTTTTCGATCGTGCCTTCGCCGTTTTTGAGCTCGATCATCGGGGTGTCGAGCCATACGCCGATGCCGTCCGGTGTGTGCACGCCGTTCCCACGGTCAGAGCACTCACGGATGATCGATGCAGCGGAAACGTCGCGGGTCTCCAGCGGATGCATGAATGCTTCGCCGTTGACGTTAATGAGTTTTGCGCCCAGCGAACGAACTTTCTCCGTAACGAGTGCGCCAAAGATCTGCTCCGGATATGCAGCGCCGGTCGGATGGTACTGCAGGGTGTCTGCATACAGCAGTTTTGCGCCTGCACGATAGCCGAGCACCAAACCGTCTGCGGTTGCACCGTAGTGGTTCGAAGTCGGGAATCCCTGGTAATGCAGTCTGCCTGCACCGCCAGTTGCGATGATGACGGTTTTTGCACGTGCAATCAGAATCTCATGTGTTTCCATGTTCATGAGAACTGCGCCTGCTGCTTTGCCGTTTTCGTCGAGGATCAGCTCGATTGCTGCGGTGAAGTCGACAACCGGAATCTGACGGTTTAACACTTCGTCGCGCAGGGTACGCATGATCTCTGCGCCGGAATAGTCTTTTGCAGCGTGCATACGTTTTCTCGAAGTACCGCCGCCGTGGGTGGTAATCATAACGCCGTTTTCATCTTTATCAAACTCAACGCCCAAGTTGTTGAGCCACTGGATTGCTTCCGGTGCCTCGGTGACGAGTTTATAAAGAAGCTCCGGTTTTGCAGCAAAGTGACCGCCGCCGAATGCGTCCAAGTAGTGGATTGCCGGGGAGTCGTTTTCTTTGTCTGCTGCCTGAATGCCGCCTTCTGCCATCATGGTGTTTGCGTCACCGATACGCAGTTTCGTGACGATCATTGCTTTTGCGCCGTTGTTGTCTGCTTCGATTGCAGCCGATGCACCTGCACCGCCGCCGCCGATAATCAAAACATCGACATCATAATCAACTTTGGACAGATCAATCTCAGCCGGATTGATGCGGCTGTTTGCCTGAAGCAGTTCAGCAAGTTCGGTCGGCACTTTTTCACCTTTGTTTGCGCCGATCTGAAGCACTGCAAATTCGCCCTGTTTATAGTCCGGATGATATGTTGCAAGGAGAGTTTCTTTCTCTTCGGCAGTCATTCTTCTCGGCTCCAAAACCGCATTTGCACTTCTTGCTGCTTCCACTTTTTTCATGGACTCAAGCATTTCATTCGTGTACATTGTTGCCTCTCTCCTTTACTTCTCGATTTCTCTTGTGTTATACAGTTCTTTGATCTCGTCGATCGGTTTTTGCATCAGCGCTTGAATCAAATCGACAAATTTGCCGTCTTTGATCTCCTGCACGCGGTTTTCCAAATGTTCGGATTTCGGTGCCAAGTATTTGCCGTTTAAGCGTCTTGCAAGCAGTGCAACCTGCGGATGCGAAATGCCTGCCGGGCAGCGGGAAGAACAAAGGCCGCACATGACGCAGTCAAACGACTCTTCCGCACATTTTTCATACTCGCCGCGCTGTGCATATGCGATGTACTGCATAACGTCAAGACCCTGCGGGCAGACCTTTGTGCAGGCATTGCAGCCGATGCAGCTGTAAATCTCCGGATAGAGCTGCATCATGATCTGCTCGGTCGGACGAACCTTTTCAATGTCATATACTTCTTTAACCAGCGGGAAATACGGCAGTGTTGCCACATACATATTTTCCTCAACTTTTGTCTGACATGCAAGACAAGCTTTCAATTCACGCTCGCCTTTGATGCGGTAAATGGTTGCACAAGCACCGCAGAAGCCGTTACGGCAGCCGCAGCCGCGAACCAGCTGATAGCCTGCATATTCAAGCGCACCCATAATGGTGAGGTTTGCGGGCACTTCATACTGTTTGCCCATCAGAAAAACATGAACCATCTTTTCCATTTCAGCACAACTCTCCTTTATTAGTATTCGTTCGGAAGTTCATCGAGTTCATCAAAACGGAACACCGGGCCGTCTTTGCAGACGTATTTGTCGCCGATGTTGCAGCGGCCGCATTTGCCGACGCCGCATTTCATCCGAAGCTCCATCGTTGTGTATACCTGTGTTTCAGTAAAGCCAAGCTCTTTTAAGCCTGCCAGTGTGAATTTAATCATGATCGGCGGGCCGCAGAGCAGAACGGTTTTGTTTAAGTCCGGACTCAGCTCTTTGACAAAGTTTGGAACAAAGCCGACATGGCCGTCCCAACCCTCTTCCTCACGGTCGATGGTGAGGTTGACTTCCACGCCCGGGTCTGCCATCCATTCGTTGATGATCTCCTGATAATCAACGAGATCTGCTTTTGAACGCGAACCGTAGATGACCTGGATGTCACCGTACTGATCACGTTTGTCACGGACATAGTTGATGACCGAACGAAGCGGTGCCAAACCGATACCGCCGGCGATGAACAGCAGATCTTTTCCTTTTAATGCCGTTTCAACCGGGAACGCGTTGCCGTACGGACCACGGACGGTGATCTGCTGGCCTGGCTCCATCATATGAAGCCAGCTTGTTAAACAGCCGCATTTTTTGATGCTGAATTCCATGAATTCTTTGTTTGTCGGCGACGAAGTGATCGAAAACATCGCTTCACCGACACCCGGAATCGACAGCATCGCGCACTGACCGGGCATATGCTCAAACAGTTTGTTTCCGTCGAGTCCGACAACGCGGAACGTTTTAACATCCGGTGTATCAATGCGGATGTCCGTCACGACGCCGACTTTCGGGATCAAAGTTTCAAGATCCATTTATGCTTCCTCCCCCAATGCTTTGATGACTTTAGCAATATTCATTGAAATCGGACATTTCGCAAGGCACCGTCCGCAGCCAACACAGCTGTAGATGCCCTCGTTGTTCGACGGGTAGTACACAAGCTTGTGCATGAAACGCTGACGGAACCGCTCCACCTGAGTTAAGCGCGGGTTGCCGTGTGCCATACGGGTGAAGTCGGAATACATGCAGCTGTCCCAGCAGCGATAACGCTTAATACCGTGACCGGTATCAAAGTCACGGATATCATAGCACTGGCAGGTCGGGCACACAAATGTACACGAGCCACAGCCCAAGCATGCTTCGGAAAGGTCTTTCCAGCGTTTGGAATCAAACAGCTTCAAGAGATTTTCCGGTTTAAACGGTGTTAAGTCAAGCGAGCCGAGCGGCAGTTTTTTAAGGATCTCTTTGACCTCTGCCTGCTGTGCTTTCACTGCCTCGTCATCGCTTTCTGCAAGCAGCTTAGAAACAGACGAAAGGAATGCTTCGCCTTTTTCGGTATTTGCCGAGAGATACAGGTTCTCACCTGCAATCCAGCCGCTCACGTCGCCTGCCGGATTGGTCGGATCGATGCCGAACACAGTGCAGAAGCAGGTTTCCTCCGGACGGGTGCATGCCAATGTAACAATGACACCGTGCTCGCGGCGGTTTTTATAGTAGGAATCAACCGGTTCTGCCAAGAAGACGCGGTCTAAAATATCAAAGCTTCTTGCGTCGCAGGCACGCACGCCGAACACCACGAAATCTTCCGATTCGGTGCGAGTGTCGATGACTTCGATCGTTTTGCCTTCCATTTTGAAGTCGACCAGGTTTTCGGTCTGCGGGAAGAAGAAGTCTTTTGCACTTCTTGCGGTGTTGAGCGCGTTCGAAAGCGTCACACCTTCGTGCCAGACTTTATACTCTGCATGGCCCGATGCTTCATCGTCCACCGGCAGGTACAGTTTGCGGGTGCTTGCCACTGCCGCAAACAGATCGTTTAATTTGGAAACAGGAAGTGTAAACATCATTGTTTTCCTCCTCTTTCATAGACAATGCTCGGCTCGACGTCCTCAGTGGTGAACGTGTTGAGCGGTGCACGCTCGTCTGCGTTCTCGCCTGCCTGATATTCGCCGTACAGCTCGTTGATGTCTTTGATGAATTTCCGGTTCAAAAGATGGAGCGGAATGTTCTGCGGGCAGACACGCGAGCATTCGCCGCAGTCGGTGCAGCGTCCTGCCACGTGGAATGCACGGATAATGTGGAACATATTCTCCTCAAACGAATCGGAAGCGCCTTTGTTGAATGCGCCGGACTGCTCGTTGTCAAATACGCATTTTTCGCACGAACAAGCCGGACATACATTGCGGCATGCGTTGCAGCGGATGCAGCGGGACAGTTCGTTTCTCCAGAATTCGAAACGCTCGTCCGGTGTCATCGCTTCAATTTTCTCCACCATGTCAAACCGGTGGTTGTCTGCAACAACGTCGCCCTCTTCGCCTAACAGCTCATCGTAAACGACGTGTTTTTTGCTCTTGCAGTTTATGCAGCGTTCGCTCATTGCGTCCGCTTTGCTCATCGTGCTGTCGCCGTACAGTGTTTTCACTGTAACGGTTTCGCCGTCGCTTGTCATGCTGCAAATACCGGTAAGGCCGGTTGCTTTGACAGTGTCAACGTCGACTTTGCCGTCGCACGGAACGCCGATCACATATACGTTTTCACGCAGGATGCGATGCTCTTTTAACAGCTGGCTGAAGCTGTAGGTGTCGCACGGTTTCAAGAATACGAGCGTTTTGCCCTCTTTTCTCGACTGTGCGATCATGTATTTCGAGAGATTGGCCTCGCACAGATCGTTATACAAAAACGCGCTGTCGAGCTCCTCGGCAGTTGTGAACACGCCCGGAGTGATGTCATAATCGAATTCGCCGGCTTTCCAACCGACCACACGAGCAACTTCACCGCTTGCGAGCAGTTCTTTTGCGCGTTTGATCATTTCGCTTTGCATCTCAAGTCCTCCAATCTCTTGTTCTCGCCGAGTTTTGTGACGGTTGCCACAAAGTCGTTCATCGTTGCGGCAAATTTTGCGCCCTCTGCCGCGGATACCCACTCGACACGGGTACGCTCTTTTTCAATGCCCAGATAGTCGAGCATCGAGAATAAAAGCGTCATTCTTCTTCTTGTATAGTAGTTGCCGGTGGTGTAGTGGCAGTCGCCCGGATGGCAGCCGCACAGGATGACACCGTCTGCACCGCGCTGGAACGCACGCAGGATAAACATCGGATTGACACGGCACGAGCACGGTACGCGGATGATTTTGACGTCAGCCGGATATTGAAGACGGTTTGTACCTGCCAAATCGGCGCCTGCATACGAACACCAGTTGCAGCAGAATGCAACAATTTTCGGTTTGAATTCGTTTGTTTCTTTTACTTGCATATTGCGTCAACCTCCGCCATGATCTGACTGTTCGAGAAGCCTTTAAGGTCCATTGCGCCCGACGGACAAGCAACTGTACAAGCACCACAGCCCTGGCAGACTGCTTCGTTGACGGATGCCACGCGGCGGATTGCAGTGGTACGGTCCGGCATTCTGAACTCTTTGTCGGAATATGTGATCGCACCGTACGGACAAACTTTTTCACACGACGAGCAGCCATTGCACATCAGTTCGTTTGCCTGTGCGACACACGGGTTGCAGGTCAGTTTGTCTTTTGCAAGCAGGCCGATGACTTTTGCAGCGGCAGCACTTGCCTGCGATACGGTTTCCGGAATATCTTTCGGTCCCTGGCACACACCGGACAGGAAAATGCCGGCAGTCGGGCTTTCCACCGGACGCAGTTTCGGGTGCGCTTCGGTGAAGAAGTCGTTTGTATCCATGCTTGCGGTCAGCATGGTTGCAAGCGAACGTGCCGATTTGTCCGGCTCGATTGCAGCAGCCAAAACGACCAGGTCTGCATTGATGTGAAGCTGTTCGTTCGACAACAGGTCAGATGCCTGCACCATCAATGTGCCGTCGGAACGCGGAACCACTTTGCCGACCATGCCTTTGATGTAGTGCACGCCATATTCCTCAACAGCGCGGCGGTAGAACTCGTCGAAGTTCTTGCCCGGGGTACGTACGTCGATATAGAATACATACACATCGGTATCCGGATATTTCTCACGGGTGAGCATTGCATGTTTTGCGGTGTACATACAGCAGATTTTCGAGCAGTATGTTTTGCCGCAGCCCGAGGTGTCACGGCTGCCGACACACTGAACGAACACGATCGTGTGCGGATGTTTGCCGTCAGACGGGCGGAGCAGTGTACCGGAAGTCGGGCCTGCTGCGTTGGTCAGACGCTCGAATTCGAGCGAGGTGATGACGTCCTTGCTCTGCGAGTAAGCGAACTCATCAAAATCGTCCAGTTTAATCGGGTTAAATCCGGTTGCAACAACGATTGCACCGTATTTTTCCTCGACGATGGTATCCTGCTGTTTGTAATCAATTGCGCCGACGGTGCAGAATTTCGAGCAGACACCGCATTTGCCGTTTTTGAGCATGTTGCAGTAGTTCGCATCGATTGTTGCAACTTTCGGCACAGCCTGTGCAAACGGGATGTAGATGGCACGGCGATTGTCCATGCCCATGTTGAATTCGTTCGGCACGTTTTTGACCGGACATTTCTCGGTGCAGATGCCGCATCCGGTACATTTGTCCTCATCGACATAGCGTGCCTTTTTCTTGATTTTTACGGTGAAGTTGCCGACAAAGCCTTTGACGTCTGCGACTTCACTGTACGAATAGATCTTGATTTTCTCGTTCTGTGCACAATCAACCATTTTCGGGGTCAGGATACATGCTGCACAGTCGAGTGTCGGGAACGTTTTGTCGATCTGGGTCATTTTGCCGCCGATGGTCGGCTGTTTCTCGACGATGTCGACCTCAAAGCCGGCCTCTGCGATGTCGAGTGCGGTCTGGATGCCGGCGATACCGCCGCCGATGACGAGCGCACGTTTGACAACCGGGCTTTCGCCTGCGGTCAGCGGTGCATTCAGCTGTACTTTTGCAACAGCTGCTTTGCCCAAAATGATTGCTTTTTCAGTTGCGCTCCAGATATCTTTGTGAATCCACGAGCACTGCTCACGGATGTTTGCGATCTCCACCATGTAGGGGTTGATGCCTGCCGATTGTGCCGCTTTACGGAATGTTTGCTCGTGCATACGCGGCGAACAAGAACAGACAACAACACCGGTCAGTCCATATTCTTTAATGGAATTTTTAATCAGGTTTTGTCCCGCTTCGGAACACATGTACTGATAATCCGTGGAGAAAACGACACCCGGCTCGCCTTTTAACGCTTCTGCAACGGCTTTAACATCAACGGTTGCCGCGATGTTTGTGCCGCAATGGCAGACAAATACGCCAATTTTCTGCATTTGTTTGTCTCCTCCTTATTTTGTGTACTTGCGGAATGCGCTGACGATTGCCTGCTGCGGAAGATCTTCATCCAGAAGCTCTGGCAAATCGCCTTTTTTCATGTGGTTCTTGTCCTGCTCACGGATGACGGCCAGGCGCACTGCTTCGATCAGTTTTGCCGGCTGCACATCACGCGGACACCGCTCCACACACGCAAAGCAGGTCAGACATTTATAAATGGAATCCGACGACAGAAGCGGTTCGATGTTGCCGCTCTCCACCATGTAAACAAACTGGTGCGGATGATATTCCATCTCGTCATACGCCGGACAGGTTGCGGAACATTTGCCGCAGCGCATACATTTGCGGGCATTCACGCCGCTGATTCTGAGAATCAGCTCTTGTTTGTCCTGTTTTTGCATCTGCCGACCCTCCTTAATCTTTCACGCCGAGCGCCTCTGCCAGGAGCTCTGTGAAATAGTACACCGGTACGTCATAGCCGTCGGTGTTTTTATTCAAGTTGTAAAGGCACAGCGGACATGCAGTGATGAGCATATCTGCGCCCATGTCTTTTGCATTTTCAAGCACTTTGCCGCTTCTCTTGTTGGCAAGCGCTTTGTCCTCGAGTGTGACATAGCCGCCGCAGCACTCGTTGCGCATCGGATAAATAACCGGTGTGCCGCCGATTGCACGGATGAAATCCTCCATGATTTTCGGATTTTCCGGATTGTCCATCTTTAGCACTTTGCCCGGACGGAGCAGAAGGCAGCCGTAATATGCGCCGATTTTTTTGCCGGTGAACGGGTTTTTGACAAGCTCTTTGATCTTATCAAAGCCAACTTTGTCACGCAGCATCTCAAGATAGTGGATCACGTTTGTTTCGCCGTGATATTCCTCAGAAAGCCCTAAATAGCGGTTTGCTTTGCCTGCGATCTCCTCGTCGGTTTTCATGTCGTTGTTGACCTGTTTTAACACGTTATGACATGCCGAGCAGAGCGTCACAAGATCTTGTCCTGCCGCTTTTGCAGCAGCGAGCGCACGCACTGACGACAGCTTTGTTGCAATCTCGTCTTTTGCGATCGGATACACACCGCCGCAGCACTGCCAATCCGGAATCTCTTCGAGTGTGATGCCCAGTGCTTCAGCGCTTTTACGGCCGTAGCGATCCAAGTCTTTCGCTTTTGTTTTGAGCGTGCAGCCAGGATAATAACTTAAAATCATGATTGCATTTCCTTTCTCATTTTCCTGCGGTTGCGTGCAGACCTCAGATCATCTGCTCCGGATGGAACACTTCGTCAAACCGCTCTGCGGTCAAGAATCCGAGTGCCACACACGCCTCTTTGAGAGAAATGTTTTCTTTATATGCTTTTTTCGCTGTTTTTGCAGCGTTTTCATAGCCGATGTACGGGTTTAAAGCGGTAACGAGCATCAGGGAGTTATGCAGATTGTGGTGCATTTTCTCGCGGTTTGCTTTGATGCCGACTGCGCAGTTGTTGTTAAACGAAACGATCGACTCAGCCAAAAGTCTTGCCGACTGTAAGAAGTTATAGATGCAGACCGGCATGAAGACGTTTAACTCAAAGTTGCCCTGCGAAGCTGCCATGCCGACTGCAACGTCGTTGCCCATGACCTGAACAGCAACCATGGTGACTGCCTCACACTGTGTCGGGTTGACTTTACCCGGCATGATCGAGGAGCCCGGCTCGTTTTCCGGAATGAAGATCTCGCCCAAGCCGTCACGCGGGCCGCTCGCGAGCCAACGGACGTCGTTTGCAATTTTCATCATGTCCGCAGCGAGTGCTTTGAGTGCACCGTGTGCAAAAACAATCTCGTCTTTGCTTGTGAGCGCATGGAATTTGTTCGGTGCGGTCACAAATGTTTTGCCGGTGATCTCGGAAACAGCTTTTGCGACCTCAACATCGAAGCCTTTCGGTGTGTTCAAACCTGTGCCGACTGCGGTGCCGCCGAGTGCCAACTCTTTTAACTCCGGCAGTGCGATCTCGAGCATTTTTTTATCTTTTTCAAGGGATGAACGCCAGCCGCTGATCTCCTGGCTAAAAGCAATCGGAGTTGCATCCTGCAGATGGGTACGGCCGCTCTTTACGATGCCTTCGTTTTCTTTTTCAAGACGTTTGAAGGTGTCAATAAGCATATCGATTGCCGGGAACAATTTGTCCTCAATAGCAATGACAGCCGAAATGTGCATTGCGGTCGGGAATGTGTCGTTCGACGACTGACTCATGTTGATGTCGTCGTTCGGGTGCAGCAGTTTTTTGCCAGCGAGTTCGTTGCCGCGGTTTGCGATAACCTCGTTTGCGTTCATGTTCGACTGCGTGCCGCTGCCGGTCTGCCATACAACGAGCGGGAAGTGCTCATTGAGGCTGCCGCTCATGACTTCGTCACAAGCTTTGGTGATGACTGCAAGTTTTTCGTCGGTCATTTTTTCTGGTTTTAATGCGTGGTTTGCAATCGCTGCTGCTTTTTTGAGCACGCCGAATGCGTGGGTGATTTCACGCGGCATGGTTTCGATGCCGACGCCGATTTTAAAGTTCTCATGGCTGCGTTCGGTCTGTGCCGCCCAGTATTTGTCAGCAGGAACCTTTACTTCGCCCATGGAGTCATGTTCAATGCGGTATTCCATCGGAAATCTCTCCTTACATTGGTTTTATAAAATCCGCATTGGCGCTGTAGAAAATCCACAGCGCCAACACTGCGAGAACCTCATTGAAGGTTCCCGTTTGTTTTTCAGATATCGAGCTGTTTGATAACGTCTTTTAAGCAGTTTGCGCTCTTTTGCATCAGCTCTTTTTCATGATCGGTCAGCGGTGCGATGATCTTACCTTTGATACCGGTTCTTCCAACGATGGTCAGCATGCTCAGACATACATCTTCAATGCCATATTCGCCGTGCATCATAGAAGAAACAGTCATTGTGGTATCGGTGCCGCTCAAGATAGATTTACAAATATGGCTAACCGAAACAGCCACTGCATAGAAAGTTGCACCTTTTCTTGCGATAATTTTTGCACCAGATTTACGGATGTAGTTCTCTACATCATCCAAATTGATCTCCGGCAAAATTTTGCCCTGATCGGTCAGACATGCACTGTACTGGTCGATCGGCACGTTCGAGATGTTACCCAAAGACCACGGAACGAACGAAGAATCACCATGCTCGCCGAACACATATGCGTGAACATTCTGCTGGCTGATATTATAATATTCAGCCAAACGCGAACGCAGACGAGCAGTATCGAGAATGGTACCGGAACCGATGATGCGCTCCTCCGGCAGACCGGATGTTTTGCAGAACTGATAGGTCAAAATATCAACCGGGTTCGACACGATCACATAGATTGCATTCGGTGCATATTTGACAAGCTCCGGAATAATGGTTTTTGTAATATTAACGTTTGTCTGTGTCAGATCCAAACGAGTCTGACCCGGTTTTCTTGCGACACCCGAAGTCAACACAACGATATCGGAATCCTTTGCATCCTGATAGCTTCCCGCATAAATGGAAACCGGTGCACAAAACGGTGTACCCTGACGAATATCGAGCGCCTCGCCCAGAGACTTCTCGGCATTGATATCGACCATAACGATCTCCGAAGTGATGCCGCTGACTGCCAGTGTGTAGGCAATCGTTGAACCGACGCTGCCTGCGCCGACAATAGTAATTTTACTGCTCATAAAATTCTTCCTTTCACTGTTTCTCTGATGTAGATGCTGCCCGGCTTGCTTAATTTTGCAAAGGGGCGATTCATTCGTTTGCCTGCCAACAGGCAGAATTCGCCCTATGACGTGCATTCTGAGATTATTATAACATATGGCTGTTAAAAAATAAACAGGATATTTTTGATTCCGCCACGTTTCGCGCCGAAACTTTTCTCTTTTTTTTGTTTTTTTTCGTACAGAGCCGCTAACAGTGGTTTTGGTCACCACTTTTTCAGTGTTCGAATAGGATAAATCAAACAGTCCACTGTTTGATGCTTTTATAATTCAGGAGGTTTAACACACATGAACACAATTGCACTTTGCGATTTAAAACCGGGACACCATGGTACCATCTGCACACTTCCCTCACGCGGCTCATTTTCACGGCGGCTTGAAAGTTTAGGCTTTACAAAAGGCGCATGCGTCACTTGTCTGCAAACTGCCAAAAGCGGTGATCCGTCTGCATTCTGGGTACGCGATACAGCCGTTGCACTCCGCAGATGTGACGCGAAAGATATCGTGGTTTCCGTTTTGAATGGATAAAACCCGCACCAACTTCGGTGCACAAGGAGGCATTCTCTAATGGAAAAAGAACCATCCGCACCGTTTACGGTTGCACTTGCAGGCAATCCAAACGTCGGCAAAAGTACATTATTCAATGCTCTCACAGGGCTTCATCAGCATACGGGCAACTGGCCGGGAAAAACAGTCGCCTGTGCAAAAGGGTATTGTCAAATTGGAACGCAAACGGTAGAGCTTGTCGATCTTCCGGGAACCTATTCGCTCTCCGCACGCTCCCCCGAAGAAGAAATAGCACGCGACTGTCTGCTGTTTACGCCGTTTGACTGCATTGTCGTCGTCTGCGACGCAACCGCTATTGCCCGCACGATCGGCCTTGCACTGCAAACGCTTCCGTTTTCAAGCCGCGTGATCGTCTGTGTGAACTGCATGGATGAAGCACGTAAAAAAGGGATTTCCGTCGATCTTTTCGCACTTTCCGACCTGCTCGGCGTGCCGGTCGTCGGTGTATGCGCGCATAAAAAACGTACATTTACACCATTGCTTGATGCAGTAGAACAGATGCTTACACAAGATAAAGCACCCGTGCCAAAACCCGTACGTCTTTCATCCGATTTGCAAGCCGCGGTCGATTCACTTGTTCCCTCTTTTGCCAACACACCGCATCCGTTTTTGTTTGCACAGTGGGCACTCACCGACGAACCGCTTCCTGCAGCGTACGCGCCCTATTTTACACCAGAAATCAAAGAAGAAGCCCTGCACCTGCGGCAAGCACTCGAAAAAACAGGCATCACCGACCCTGCGCAGGCTGTCACCCGCTGTTTTGTGCTGCATGCAGAAGAGTTGTTTCTCTCCGCTGTCAAGATCAAAGAGTCAGGACAGCCACGGCGCGACCGGCTGCTTGACCGAATTTTCCTTAACCGCAAGACGGGTGTGCCTGTAATGCTTGTCCTTTTGGGGCTGATTCTCTGGATCACGGTTGCAGGTGCAAACATTCCGTCTTCATGGCTTTCGCAGTTGTTCGGCGCTTTGGGCGACTGGCTTCGCACCCTGTTTATTTCTTGGCAGGCGCCTGCGTGGCTCACTGGGTTTCTGCTTGACGGCGTGTACGGGACGCTTACTTGGGTGATTGCGGTAATGCTTCCGCCGATGGCAATTTTCTTCCCGCTGTTTACGCTTCTTGAGGATTTCGGCTATCTGCCGCGCGCGGCGTTCCATCTCGATCATGCGCTGTGCCGTGCCGGTGCGTGCGGCAAACAGGCGCTCACGATGTGCATGGGTCTTGGATGCAATGCGGCGGGCGTTGTCGGCTGCCGCATCATCGACACAAAACGTGAGCGCATCATCGCGATTCTCACAAACAGTTTAATGCCCTGCAACGGTCGGTTTCCGACGCTTTTGACGATTACGGCGGCATTTTTCTCCCCTGCTATTCCGACACTCCAAAGCGCGGTCGGTGCGGCGTGGCTCGTGTGTTTTCTGGTTTTGAGCGTCATGATGACGCTTTTGCTCTCAAAGCTTTTATCTGTAACGCTCTTAAAAGGCACACCATCGTCATTTGTGCTCGAACTTCCACCCTACCGCCGCCCGCAGCTCAAAAAAATTCTCGTGCGTTCGCTGTTTGACCGCACACTCAAAGTATTGTGGCGCGCGGTCTGCGTGGCGGCGCCTGCCGGTGCTGTGATTTTCCTGCTCGCAAACATCACCGTCGGCGAACAGACGCTGCTTGCTCATATGACTGCATTTTTTGACCCGATCGGATGGTTCTTCGGATTGGACGGCACGATTCTTCTTGCATTCCTGCTCGGATTTCCTGCAAACGAGATCGTTCTACCGATTATTCTGATGGGATACCTTTCCTCCGGCACGCTTGTTTCGGTCGAAAACGTTTCTGCGCTCTCAGTGCTTCTCTCGCAAAACGGCTGGACGCTTCTGACTGCTATGAACATGATTTTGCTGTGTCTGTTTCATTTCCCCTGTTCGACGACTTGTCTCACAATCAAAAAGGAAACCGGTTCGGTAAAACTCACATTGCTTGCGTGGATTTTGCCGACGGCGGCCGGCCTTTCCCTCTGCGCAATCCTTACCTGGACCGTGCGGCTAATTGCATGGATCTTCTGACGCTTGACATGACGACTTTCCCGATATATAATTGACATATGTCAAAAACAAAGGAGGAAACACGATGCCGCGTCCGCAGAAATGCCGCTTGGTTTGCGCCATGCCGAACACGAGCCGTTTTTCGCCCGACCGGGTGCAAAACGAAGAACCTGTCATCCTGCGGCTGGATGAATATGAAGCAATCCGGCTGATTGACTATGCAGGACTAACGCAGGCGGAATGCGCTGTGCAGATGGAGATTGCGCGTACAACAGTGACCGCCATCTATGACAGTGCACGCAGAAAACTTGCGCAGTCAATTGTGGAAGGACGGCCGCTCACGATTGCAGGCGGAAACGTGCAGATGTGCAAACGGCGAGCACAGGGACACTGTACCCATTGCCGCTGTCATCGTGTTTTTGCAAAAGGAAAGGATTCGATCTCATGAAACTGGCATGTACGTATGAAAACGGCAATATCTTTGGTCATTTCGGCCACTGCGAGCATTTTAAAATTTACGAAATTGAAAACGGCGAAGTAACACGCAGCGTTGTTGTAAGCACACTGGGCAACGGTCACAGCGCGCTTGCCGGCTTTTTGCAGGCGGCAGGTGTGACGGCGCTGATTTGCGGCGGCATCGGCGGCGGTGCAAAACAGGCGCTTGCAGCAGCAAACATCACCGTTTACGCAGGATGCAGCGGAAGCGCAGACGAAGCAGTTCGTGCGCTCTTAAATGGCTCACTTGCATACAATAATAACGCAACCTGTTCGCATCACCACAACCACGGCGAAGGCCATACCTGCGGCGAACACGGATGTGATACACATACCTGCGGCACCTGCGGTGAGCATGACGCGCACACCTGCGGTGGGCATGACGCGCACACCTGCGGTGGGCATGACGCGCACTGAGTTTTTCGGAGAAAAGAAATTTTATCTCCCGCGACGATAGCCACAATCAACACCACCCCCGTATCAAGTGATACGGGGGTGAATTATACCCGGACTTAGTCCGGCGGGTTTAACCCGGCCGGTTGACTTTGCCTGTTTTTTGTGCTACGCTTTGCGCAGAAAATCACAAAAAAGAGAGGGATCTTTTTGATGCAACACGATTCATTTTTGAAAATCAGCTGCATTTTGTCAATCACCGGCTCGGTCAGTTCATCCACTTCAACAGCGCAACGTTCCAGTTCTGCGATACGGACATGAACGACTGGGAACATGGCGTCGAAAACGACGGCGAACCGCGCCGCTATCCGTTTGACCCGTCAGCCTTCGCACCGGACAAACTTGACTGCGCGCAGTGGGCACAGGCCTCCTCCCTGCTCGGCGCAAAATTTTCTGCGCTGACCGCAAAACACCACGAGGGTTTCTGTCTGTGGCCGACAAAAACTACGCCCCACTCTGTCTCCTCTGCCGCCGTTAAAACAGACGTCGTCGGCGAATACTTGGAAGCATACCGCTCCCGCGGCATTGAAGCCGGACTCTATTTTTCAATGCTTGATCTGACGCATCACATCGGAAAACATTCCTGTACCAAAGAACAGGTGGAATTCACAAAACAACAGTTTTACGAGCTGCTCACCCAATACGGTAAAATTCCGTTTATCATTACAGACGGCTGGCAATCAGACTGGGGCGGCCCGCTCTACAAAGATCTGCCGTTCGAAGGAATGAACGCATTCGTCAAATCCATTCAGCCAGACTGTCTGCTCATCAACCACAGCTGTGAAACATCACTCGCACACTCCGACATCGTCTTTTACGAAAACGCTGCCGGACAAAACGTAGAACAGACATTTAACGGTCCGGGCTGCGCCGGCAACATCCTGACTTCGCACTGGTTCTGGCGCAAAACCGACCCCACAAGCGAATTAAAACCCGCAAAATGGGCAGTCGACAAAATTAACGACATGAACCGCCACAACGTCGCATTTTTATTAAATGCGTCGCCGAACATTCACGGCACGATTGACGACAACATGGTCGCACGCTTTGAAGAAATCGGACATGCATACAAAGCGCCCGCACCGCTTGTTTCCATGCCGGACGGCTGGCTTACCCGCTGAATATTAAAAAAACACCGTACCCCATTTGGACCGAACCAGTAAAAACGGACAATAGACAAAACGCCCCCTGTGTAGGAAAATAAACCTATACAGGGGGTGTTCGTATGTCACGAAGAAAA
>CALXAM010000033.1 GCA_944386285.1 uncultured Clostridia bacterium
AAAATCGTTGTCCATGAAGCGGTCAAAGGTGAGGACGGAAGCCGGGAACAGGAGGTAGAAATCTTCTACCGCTTTATCGGCAAAATTGATTGAATGATACCAATATCTTTAACTATGTGATACCGGCACTTCACAGCCGGACATTGCGAATTTGATGCGAATTTCCAAGTACTTCGGCATATCGGTGGATACGCTGCTGCTTGACGCAAACACACGGATTTTGGAGGAACTGCCCTATGATAAGGAGATTCATCCCTCCTATCAAAAGCTTTATGAATGGGAGCTTTATTCCTCGGAACTGCTTACAGAATACCAGCAGTGTGTGGAAGAAGGACTCGACGTCAAACGGTATGAACCGCTGTTTTGCGCCGTATCCCAAATGGAGAACGGAAAGTATAAGGAGAAGATGACCGAGGTCTTATTTGAGATTGTGTTAAACGCCCCGGTCTCCGCGGCGTTTCGCTACAACGAGCCGTCCGATTATGATGCGATCGGCACGCTGTTAAAGAATCGGGCAGAGAAAACAGAAGTGGATGAATCCGGCCTGCGGGAGAAAATCGCCGGTGCGTGGATTGGACGTATCTGCGGCTGTCTGCTTGGAAAACCGATCGAGGGAATCCGCACCAAAGAGCTTTCAAAGCTGCTGCGTGCGTCACATAATAAACCGATGTCGCGGTATATCCGGTCGGAGGATATCACATCGCAGATGCTTGATACGTTTACATTCGCACTCGGGAATCGGTGCTATGCCGATCTTGTGCCGTGTGCACCGGCAGACGATGATACGAACTATACGGTGATGGCAAGCTTTCTGATTGAAAAGTACGGCCGTGATTTTACCTCCGCGGATGTCGCGCAGATGTGGCTTGACTCTCAGCCGAAAGGTGCGTACTGTACGGCAGAGCGCGTGGCATTTTGCAACTTTGTAAAAGGGTATCTGCCGCCGGATTCTGCTGTGTATAAGAATCCGTACCGTGAGTGGATCGGCGCGCAGATTCGCGGCGACTACTTTGGCTATATCAATCCGGGCGATCCTGCGGCCGCAGCACAGATGGCGTGGCGTGACGCGAGAATTTCGCATATAAAAAACGGCATCTACGGCGAGATGTTTGCCGCGGCAATGATTGCACAGGCGGCAGTCAGCCACGATATCCATACCATTTTGTATGCCGGGTTGGGTGAAATTCCGTCAACCTCCCGTCTGCATGAGGCAGTCATGAGTGTGATCCGCGCGTTTGACGAGGGCCGTACCATGGTCGACTGCTTAAAAAAAGTTCATCGGCGGTATGATGAAAACACTTCACATGGCTGGTGTCATACCATCTCGAATGCAATGATCGTCACGGCGGCGCTGCTTTATGGACAGGGCGATTTCGCAAAATCCATTTGTCTGGCAGTGGAATCGGGATTTGATACCGACTGCAACGGCGCGACCGTCGGGTCTGTGCTCGGCATGCGAAACGGACAGCAGGCAATCGGACCGGAGTGGACGAATCCGCTGCATGGCGAACTCGACACCTCGATTTTCGGTGTGGGGCGGATTTCGATTGATACGCTTATTGATCAGACGATGCGCCATATCAAACGATAATGTGTTTTCGATGGAACACAGCATCCATATATAATCAATACAATCAAAAATATAAAAATGCCTGCGGCGTTCCGCAGGCATTTTCTGTTTCGTTTGATCCGATTCGTTTTTTAGACAGCTGAGCGCAGGCAGCGCGTTTTACAAATTACGCATCCTCCGTCTGATCTTCAGGTTTGACCGCTTTTGCTTGCTGCTTTTTTTCGTCGATGAGGTAGCGCAGCGCTGCTTCATCGAATTGATAGCGGTTTTCACAGAAGTGGCACACGATCTCGGCGCCGTGATCTTCCGCGCAGATCTCCTCAAGCTGTTCGACCGGCAGGCTCTTAAGTGTTTTGCGTGCGCGTTCTTCGCTGCATCCGCAGTGATAGACGGGCGACGCTTCCTCTAAAAGCTCCGGTGAAAAGCCGTCAAGCAGCCGTTCGCAGATTTCTCTCGGGGAGAGTCCCTGTTCAATCATGGAAGAAACAGGCGGGAGTGTTTTTAAATTTTCCTCCAGCTTGTCGATGCAGGCGTCCTCTGCAAAGGGGAGAAGCTGCACCAAAAATCCGCCGGCTGCACGAACGGAAAGATCGGGGTTGACCAATACGCCGAGTCCGCAGACGGTCGGTGTCTGTTCGCTGACTGCGTAATAATTGGTGATGTCCTCTGCGATCTCACCCGAAACGATCGGTGTCTGTCCGATATACGGTTCTTTTAAGCCAAGATCTTTGATGACGCTTAAGTAGCCGTCGGTTCCGACCGCGCCGCGCACATCCAGCTTTCCTGCTTCGTTTAACGGAATCTCCACAATATAGTTGTCGGCACATGATTTGACACAGCCGTTTGCATCGGATACGGCAATGATTCGTCCGGCAGGGCCGTTGCCGTCAAGACGGAGTGTGAGGGTATCGTTTTCGCCTTTTAATGAAAATCCGATCATGGAAGCGGCGGTAGACAGCCGGCCAAGCGCAGCCGTCACCACAGCGCTCGGCTGATGAATCTGTTCAATGCGGCTGACAATGTCTGTCGAATCAAGCGCACAGACAACGACAGAGCCGTCGCCTGACATCATACGAACCAATTTACCCATGATATCGTCATCCTTTCTGTTTTTTGCTTTTTGTCACATAGACGATGCGCTCAGTCGTTTCATTCGGCGCATCAAACGTATCGCCCTGATAGCAGGCGAGCAGGGAAAGACCTGCCGCTTCGATCAATTCGCAGACCTCTTTTTGCGAATAGGCGCGTTCGCAGAAGGCTTCTGTTTCGCGCACATACTTGCCGTTTTGCTGTTCGGAAAAGAAATCGAGCGTAATGTCGATCACACCGTCATGACAGGGGCTGTTCTGCCAGATGCAGAACACCTCGTCCGTGTCATAGACAAACACCTTGTCGGAGAGTACGGCTTCGTGTTTATATACCGTGTTCATGTCAAACACAAAGATTCCGCCCGGCGCCAAAAACAGATTGACGTTTTGAAACGCCTTTAAAACGGCAGCTTTGTCCGGCAGATGGTTTAAGCTGTCGAGCGCGCAGATGCAGCAGTCGACCGTACCATACAGATCGAGCGCCGTCATATCCTGACAGAGATAGAGAATGTCAAGCCCGGAATCGTATTTTTTGTTCATGGCTTCCATCAGCATTTCCTCGGAGTTGTCCACACCGATCACATCATAGGATAGAGAAGCCATCACTTCCGAAAGCGAGCCGGTACCGCAGGCGAGATCGAGTAAGATCGGACCGGGCGGCGGATTTTTTTGAAAGATCGCATGAAAATATTCCCCACGAGAACGATAGGGAATATTAGATGTGAGTGTATCATAAAACTTTGAAAAACAGGCGTAGCTCATTTTTCCTCCAGGCGTTTAAATACGATTTCATACCCATCTTTTCCGTAGATCAAGGAGCGGTTGACACGGCTGATGGTTGCGGTGGAAGCACCGGTTTCTTTGACGATATCGCTGTATACGCGGTTTTCACTCAGCATTTTTGCCACATGAAGGCGCTGGGACATGGCTTTTAATTCAGGGATCGTGCAAAGATCCTCAAAGAAGTCATAGCACTCCTCTTTTGTCTTGAGCGCTAAAATTGCTTCCATTAAAAAATCAAAGTTTTTTTCTTTTAATTTGTTATTCATGATTCAAGTTCCTCCGGTCTGTTTTTTTTACCAACAGAATCGATTGCTTTTATATTTTAACATATAAAAGTGTAAAAGTAAACAACAAACAGAAAAAATAACCGCATCTTTTTTCTTATTTCGGAGAAAACAAGGAACAGGCGGGATCATCTTTTAAGATCCGGTTTTTTTCATGAACGGCATAGTTGCGGCTTGCAAATACACCTTTTCTTTTACAGAAAAACATTGGATCTCGCCGGTAGGGTGTGACGCGCTGATCCGCAAAGAAATAGCGGCACTCACTGCACACGTGTTGTTTGTTCATGATAAAACGCTCCTTTTTAAAAAGTATACCATTTCCTCATAAAAAACACAATCGGTTCCCGTTTGCAATTTTAAGAGAAATCTGTTACAATGCAGAAGGAAAAATCCGGTTTGATGAAAAGAAAGGATTCACATTATGGCTCAGTATCAAATCAATGATTTCGTCGATCTGTTTTCAAACGAGCAGCTGCTTGTCCGTGCGGCGGTGCTCGATCCTGATGCAGAGGTCACTGCGCTCACCTATGATTCCAAGGAAGTGCAGCAGGGAACGCTTTTTTTCTGTAAAGGCGCGGCATTTAAGAAAGAATACGCACAAGAAGCAGCAGCGCGCGGCGCAGTAGGCTATGTCAGCGAACAAGAATACGATGATGTGAACATGAACGCGATCATCGTCTCCGATATTCGCAAGGCGATGGCGTGCGCGGCGGGCTTTTTTTATGACCATGCGGATCAAAAACTTCGTTTGATCGGCATTACCGGCACAAAGGGAAAATCGACAACTGCTTATTATTTTAAATATATTCTCGATGAATACGCGGCGCAGTGCGCAAAAAAACCTTGCGGAATCGTCTCGACGATTGATACGTATGACGGAAAAGCGCTGTTAAAATCAAGCCTTACGACACCGGAGGCGCTTGTGCTGCACCGCCATTTTTCGAACGCGGTAGAGAGCGGACTCTCTGATTTTGTCATGGAGGTTTCGAGTCAGGCGCTCAAATACGACCGTGTTTTGGGCGTGCATTTTAAAGCGGGCGTCTTTTTAAATATTTCTGAGGATCATATCTCGCCGATGGAGCACAGTGATTTTGAGGACTATTTTTCATCGAAGCTTAAACTGTTTTCGCAGTCGGAGACAGCATACGTCTGCACGGAGTCAGATCATTTTGACCGGATTTACAGCGAAGCGCAGCAGAATGCAAAGCGCGTCATTCTGTTCGGCAAGAGTGTAGAAGCGGATTATCAGGCATATGATATTCAAAAAATCGGACACGATATCCGGTTCTTCGTTCGTTGTAAAAAATTTGACGCACCGTTTACCCTCACGATGCCGGGGCTCTTTAATGTAGAAAACGCACTTGCCGCGATTGCGGTGTGTACCGAATGCGGCATTCCGCTGACCGCCATGCAGAAAGGTCTTTTGAAGGCGCGGACCGATGGTCGGATGGAAACGTATACAAACGCATCGGGCGATAAGGTAGCGGTCGTCGATTACGCGCATAACAAATTAAGCTTTGAAAAGCTGTTTTCTTCGATGAAAGAGGAATATCCGAATTATACGCTGATTGCAGTGTTCGGATGTCCGGGGAATAAAGCATATAACCGGCGCGCGGAGCTTGGAAGCGTCGCGGAGCAGTACTGCGACCGGCTGTATTTGACGATGGACGATCCTGCGATGGAAGGGGAAGCGGCAATCTGCGAGCAGATCCGCTCTTATTTGAAAGAGCCGCAGAAATGCGTGACGGTGTACGACCGCGGTGAGGCGATTCATCGGGCGATTGTCGAAGCGCCGTCCAACAGTGTGATTCTGATTACCGGAAAGGGAAATGAGAAATTCCAAAAGATTCAAAATATGCGCGTGCCGTGTGAAAACGATGCGTTTTTCGTCAAACGTGCGTTTGATCCGGCAAATGCGGATGCACCGCTTCGTCAAATTGAAAAAGAAGTATCGGCGGCGCATTGAGCAGAAAAACATGGAGGAATCGGGATGACAAACGAGGAGATTTTGCGGATTGCGATGAAGCAGTCAGCGATCGACAGCGGCTGTGCGCCTGAAGATTTTTGCATGGCGCAAAACCGGATTGTGCGCTCTGTTGTTTCGAAACAGGCAAGAGCGTATCTTTCTCTGCCGTTTTACTGCGACCTTGTGTCCTATGGGACCAATGTGGTCGCGTCGGTGGATGCGTCGTGTGAAGCGGCGGTACGTGACTATCTTTCCCGTTATGCGCCGGCACACTGCTTTGAAACGCCGAATCTCCATGTGTTAAACGACGCGCTCGAAGCGAAGGGATACCGCGTCTGCTTTATGGCGGAGTATTTTTTGCCGGATGTAAACCGGCTTCTGCCGGGTTCGTGCGCATATGAAATGCGATGGATGACACCCGAAACGTTTGCACCGTACTATCTTCCCGAATGGCAGAATGCGCTGTGTAAAGCGCGCAGCCATTTAGACCGGCTGGCGTTGGGCGCGTTTGATCAGGGGAAGCTTGTCGGAATGGCAGGCGCGTCGGCGGACTGTGCGTCCATGTGGCAGATTGGAATTGACGTATTACCAAAATACCGCAGACAGGGAATTGCATCCGCACTGACGAAAACGCTTGCATATGAGATTTTGTCGCGCGGAATCGTTCCGTTTTACTGTGCGGCATGGTCGAATCTTGCGTCAGTCAAAAATGCCATCAAAAGCGGATTTTCTCCGGCATGGGTGGAAGTTACGGCAAAACCTGTTTCGTTTGTGCAGGAAATGAACGCCGTGAAATAAGGTTTTTCTTGAAAAATAGCGGATAGAATGGTATGATAAAAAGATAATATGGCTTTTGCCAGACACGAATGAGCAAAAAGGAATGGGGTATTTTTATGGAACAACACATGCAAAGCGCAGCGCCGTATCAATCCTTGCTGGGACTGATTGATACCCAGGTGGCATTAAAGGTAGTGAAAGATACATTTGAACGCTGTCTTGCGCGAAATTTATCGTTGACACGTGTATCGGCGCCGCTGTTTGTACGTGCTGATTCCGGATTGAATGATGATCTTTCCGGTGTGGAGCGTCCGGTTTCGTTTGATATTCCGTCCTGCGGCAGCGGGGAATATCAGATTGTCCATTCGCTTGCAAAATGGAAACGGCAGGCGCTTGCGTCCTACGGATTTCCGGTAAACACCGGTTTGTATACCGATATGAACGCAATCCGCCGCGACGAGGCGCCGGACTGTCTGCATTCTGTATATGTGGATCAGTGGGACTGGGAAAAAATTATTCCTGCAAGCGAGCGGAAGGTTGAAACCATCGCGGCGGCGGCAGAACGCATCTTATATGCGCTTTGTGAAAGCGAGTCGTCGCTTTGCAGCCGGTTTCCGGAAATCCGCCCGTTTGTGCCGAATCAGCTGACGATCGTCAGCACAGAGGAGCTGCGCAAACGGTATCCGAATCTCACACCGAAAGAGCGTGAGGATGCAATTTGTAAGGAGAAAAAAGCGGTATTTTTGACCGGAATCGGCGGAAAGCTTTCCGACGGAACGATTCACGATCTGCGTGCGCCGGACTATGACGACTGGGAGAGAAACGGCGACTTGCTTTTGTGGTATCCGGTGCTCGGCCGCGCGGTAGAGGTAAGCTCCATGGGCGTTCGTGTCGATGCGGCAACGATGCACAAACAGTTAGAAGAAGCAGGCTGCCTTGCACGGGAATCGCTTCCGTTCCATCAGGCGCTGTTAAACGGTTCACTGCCGCAGACAATGGGCGGCGGAATCGGTCAGTCGCGTATTTGTATGCTGCTTTTGCAAAAGGCGCATATCGGTGAAGTGCAGGCTTCCGTATGGCCGGATGATGTCCGGAAAGCGTGTGCGGAACAGGGAATTCGTCTGCTTTGATTGAGGAAAGGGAAGGTTCGTGTCATGGCATTTGATTTTAATACATTTGGATGTATGGTATTCGGCGACGAGGAAATGAAAGCGCGTCTGCCGAAAGAAGTTTATGATTCGTTAAAAAAATCGATTGAGGAGAATCAGTCGATTGATCCGAAAATTGCGGATGTTGTAGCAGACGCAATGATGCACTGGGCGATTGAACACGGTGCGACCCATTACACACACTGGTTCCAGCCGATGACGAACATCACTGCCGGCAAACATGACAGCTTTCTTTCGCTTGGCAAGGACGGAAAAATGACGCTTCATTTTTCCGGCAAAGAGCTCATTAAAGGTGAGCCGGATGCTTCGAGTTTTCCAAACGGCGGACTGCGCAACACATTTGAGGCGCGCGGCTATACGGCGTGGGACTGCACCTCTCCGGCATTTGTACGGGACGGAACGCTCTATATTCCAACTGCGTTCTGCGCATATACCGGTGAAGCGCTCGACACCAAAACGCCGCTTCTGCGATCGATGTCCGTGATCTCTGAGCAGGCGCTTCGTTTTCTGCGTCTGTTCGGCAATACGAAAGCGACCCGTGTATCGGCAACCGTTGGCGCGGAGCAGGAGTATTTTTTGATTGACCGCGCGCTGTATGAAAAACGGTTGGATTTAAAACTCTGCGGCCGCACATTATTCGGCGCACGTCCGTCGAAAGGACAGGAGATGGAGGATCACTATTTAGGAAGAATCCGTCTGCGTGTCGCGGCGTTTATGAAAGAGCTTGACGAGGAATTGTGGCGCCTCGGCGTGTCTGCAAAGACAAAGCACAACGAAGTCGCGCCTGCGCAGCATGAATTGGCGCCGATTTTTGATACAGTCAATATTGCAGGCGATCACAACCAGCTGACGATGGAAATGATGCGAATCGTCGCAAAACGCAACGGACTTGCCTGCCTGCTTCATGAAAAACCGTTTGCCGGTGTAAACGGCTCGGGTAAACATAACAACTGGTCGCTTTCGGCAAACGACGGCACAAACCTGCTCGATCCGGGGAAAAACCCGTATGAGAATATGCAGTTCTTAATTATGCTGTGCGCTGTGATCACCGCGGTTGACCGTCATGCGGCACTGCTTCGCATGTCGGCGGCAGTTGCGGGAAATGATGAGCGTCTGGGCGGACATGAGGCGCCGCCTGCGATTATCTCGATCTTCCTGGGCGAACAGCTCACCTCTGTGCTGCGTGAGATTGCCAAAGGACACAGCCCGATGTGCAAGAGAGCGTCTGCGCTTGACACAGGCGTACCGACGCTTCCGGCGTTTACACGTGACGACAGCGACCGCAACCGTACATCGCCGTTCGCATTTACGGGAAATAAATTTGAATTTCGTATGGTTGGCTCGTCCGCTTCGATCGCATGCGCAAACTATGTGCTCAATACGATCGTCGCAGAAAGCTTGGATGAGATCTGCACACGGCTTGAGCAGTCGCGCGATTTTGACGCAGAGGTGCAGGCGATTATCCATGATACCATGGAGCAGCACGGCCGGATTATCTTCAACGGCAATAACTATACGGATGAATGGGTGAAAACAGCGGAGAGCCTTGGAATCGTTCACCTGCGGGATACGATTGAGGCAGCTTCTGCATATATCGATCCAAAGAGCGTCGAGGTATTGAGCAAATACCATGTGCTCACACCGGTGGAATGTGAAGCACGGTATGAGATCTTACTCGAAAACTACGCGAAAATCGTGACGATTGAAGCAAAAACGATGCTTGAAATGACACACCGCGAACTGCTTCCGGCGATCATTAAGACGGCAGGGGAAACAGCGCAGAGCGCATCGTCGCTCGCTTCGTGCAGCATCGCGCAGACACGGATTACAGAGCTTGCACAGACGCTTTCTGACTGTGCGCAAAACGTGTTTGCAGCACAGGATCGTTTAAGCGAGGCGCTTTCTGATATGAATCAGGACGGCAGCGCATACGAATGCGCGGTCTATGCACGCGATACGGTGAAACCGCTGATGGCGTCGCTTCGTGCGGCGGTCGATGAGGCGGAGGAGCTTGTCGCCAAAGAGAACTGGCCGATCCCGAATTATACCGATCTTTTGCACAGGGTGTGAGGACATGCGGGTTGATGCGCTGATCTTATCAGGCGGTACCGGAACACGGATGGGTGCGGACTGTCCGAAACAGTTTTTGATGCTCGGCGGAATTCCGGTGCTTGCGCGCACAGTGGAAGCGTTTTGCAGTCATCCGGACATTTCACGGGTACTCGTGGTATCGGGCGCGTCGTTTCTTTTAAAAACGCAGACCGTTTTAAAAACGATTCACAGCCAAAAGCTTCTTGCGCCTGTGACAGGCGGAAAAACGCGGCAGGAATCGTCTTATCTTGGACTTTGTGCACTCGAACAGCAAGAAGAACCGCCCGATTATGTGCTGATTCATGATGCGGCGCGTCCGCTTGTTTCGGACGCGGTGATCAGCCGGTGTGTGCGGGATGTCGTTTCGCTTGGCGCGTGCACCGCGTCGATTCCGGTACAGGATACGATTGTGTTAAGCGACGCGCCGCCGCTTTTGGCGTCGGTTCCCGATCGGAACACACTGTTTGCCGTGCAGACGCCGCAGGCCTTTTCATTTGCGCAAATTCTAAGCGCACACCGTGCACTCTGCGCGGATGCAGTCGTTACGGACGATACGTCCGTGATGCGTCTGGCAGGATATCCCGTGTACCTCACAGAAGGCGAAAAACGGAATATTAAGCTCACGACCAAAGAGGATTTTCTGATTGCAGAAGCGTTTTTATCATGTGAGCAAAATACACATTCATAAAAAATATCCCCCGACAGGAAAGAGATGAACCGCCCCAGATTGTGCAGACAGCACAAAAAGAGCCCCCTGTGCGGGAATATTAGGTTTTAGCAGGAGTGGCGCAGCGTCAGCGGCGCCACTCCTGTTTTGCTTTGGATACGCTCGTGATTG
>CALXAM010000034.1 GCA_944386285.1 uncultured Clostridia bacterium
CAATAACCAACGCATTAAGACAAAGCTAAAGGGCTTGCCGCCTGCCATTCACAGACAACAAGCCCTTCCGGTTGCTTGAACTATCTTTTTTCTAAAATATTGTCTAACTTTTTGGGGTCACTTCACAGTTGCTTCGCAGGTTTTTATCAATTCTTTTTAATATTCAATTTTAACAACGGTATCCACTTCATCCGGCAGATGCGGCGTTGCGCTCAATTCCACAAATGCGACATCCGGATAATTTCCTACCGTCCAGTACTGTGCAATTTTTAACTCGCTGCCATCAGAAAGCAGGCGCATACGTTTTACACGATCTTTTTCGATTCCGTAAAGCGGCACAAAGCCGATGGAGTTTTCCATCACGTGATAGTAAATCGTATTGCCGTTCTGCGTGATTCTGCCATTTTCCGGTTTTGGCAGATCGCTTTTTGTGCATCCGACAATACTTTCACTGTTTTTCTTCATCCACGCGCCGATTTCTTTTAAAATCTGAACGCTTTCATCCGGAATATTGCCTTTTGCATCCGGTCCAACATTCAGCAGTAAGTTGCCGCCTTTGCTGACGCATTCGACCAGTTTTTTAATCAGCATTGACGCCGGTTTAAAGTTTTTGTCTTTTGCATTGTAGCCCCAGTTGTTATTCATCGTGACACAAGCTTCCCAGACAAGCGGACGGCCAAGGTCATCGACCAATCCATTCGGCGGAATAATCTGCTCCGGACTCACGAAGTCGCCGCTGTACACGTTCGGATTCTCTGTTGCAAGCGAACCAAATCCCTCGCCGCTCACTTCCAGGCGGTTATCGAGAATAATATCGGGCTGCAAGCTGCGCACCATGTTGACAAGCTCCGTTGCTTTCCATTTTTCACCCGTCATTTCACCATATGAAAAATCAAACCACATAACGTCGATTTTTCCGTAGTTTTCACACAGCTCGCGGACCTGTCCGTGCATATAGGTGAGATAACGGTCAAAATCGCGGTTTTCATTCGAGCATTCCGGATGATTGCGCATTGGATGATGCCAGTCGCCGTAATGCGGAAAATCCGGATGATGCCAGTCAATCACTGAGTAATAAAGACCAACCTTGATTCCTTCTGCACGGAATGCATCCAAATATTCACGTACCAAGTCGCGTCCGGCTTTGGTGTTGGTGCATTTATAGTCCGTCAATTTTGAATCAAACAGGCAGAATCCGTCATGATGTTTTGCCGTCAATACCGCATATTTCATACCGGCTTCTTTTGCAAGACGCGCCCATTTTTTCGGGTCATAATCGACCGGATCAAATTCATTAAAAAACGGCTCGTAATCTTCAATGGTTAATTCCTCTGTGGAACGCACCCACTCTCCCCTTGCCGGGATTGCATAAAGGCCCCAGTGAATAAACATGCCAAACCGGTCATGCTGATACCATTCCACCCGTTTTTCATACGCTTTTCTATCGAACATTGTTAAAAAACTCCTTTCGGATTTTAAAATTCTATCGACATTATACCGTTCTTTTTTCTGTACTGCAAGTCTTTTTTATGATATACTCATAACAAATCAAAAGGAGGATGTTTCATGGCAAACGGTGCTGTTTTTCAAAAGATTTATGAAATCGTCAAGCAAATTCCAAAAGGACGGGTGACAACTTACGGACAGATTGCACTGCTGTGCGGCAATCCCAGAATGTCTCGTGTCGTCGGATATGCGCTTCATGTGAATCCGGAACCGGGTGTGATTCCCTGTCATCGTGTCGTCAATCGGTTCGGGGGTCTAAGCAATGCATTTGCATTCGGCGGAATCAATGAACAGCGACTGCTGTTAGAAGCAGAAGGTGTCTATGTTCGGCCGGATGATACGGTCGATTTATCCATTTATTTTTGGGCAGGAGGAGAAGTCAAATGATTCAGATTGTATGTGAAAACATCGATGCGCATACAGGAGAAACTTATCGATTTGAATATCAAACTTCCCACTATTTTCATCCCATCGTTACACAGTCCGAAAACGAATTCTCCGTTTCATTTGTACGTCATTCATTTGACAAAAAGGAACATCGCGGATTTTCCTCTGCTTTAAATCAATCATTTTTAGAAAATCCGTCACTTTTTTTCGCATATGATGAAGATGGCACACATATGGGATTCATTGAATTGAGTCGTGAATCATGGAATCGACGTCTGCGAGTAAGCAATCTTCTGGTGTTTCCCCTATTTCGGCAACAAGGCGTTGCAACGGTGCTCATGAATCAAGCCAAAGCAATCGCAAAGGCAGAAAGATTCCGTGGGATTATTTTGGAGACACAGAGCTGCAATGAAAATGCAATTGCTTTTTACAGAAAAAAAGGATTCTCCTTTGTCGGATGTGATCTCTGTGCATATTCTGACACTGATATTCAAGCACATGAAGTGCGTATTGAGCTGTTTTGTCCTGTCATATAAATATTCTGTTTACAGATTCTATTGATGCACATCGGTTTCTTTCCATACTGCTCAAATAATGTTTTTTAAATTGCTATTTTTATTGACAAAAAAGGAAAAACTGTTTATAATAAAATTACAAGGATAAACAAAATTTTCATCAAGCAAAGATCATCATTCAAATTTCATCATAACCTTTTTCATAAGCACCATTGCAGTTTTAGGTGTAGTTACACTGGTTTTTCACTGTCATAATGTGTTTATCAAGCACCTTTTATTTTCATTAGCAGCACATACCTATGTAAAATTAGGGAGGGATTTTTATGAAAAGAATGATTGTATTTGTGATTTCTTTGATCACTGTTTTTTCCTTTGCGTCATGCACCTCTCAGCCGTATGTTCCTGTTGAGGTTGATGTATTAAAAGAAATCGGTGAAAATTCAAAACAATTTGTTCCCATTGACTGGGATGAAGTTACATATCAGATAAAAAAACTTCCCACAGCAAAAGAAGTTTATGTTGCAAGGGGGGAGGCAGAAGGCATTTCCCTTGAAGTCGAATATGATGGGATTGAAGAGGATGCTGACATTTTCTCTATCATCATCTCTTTATCAGAAGAAAAGTTTGAAGAAAAATATAAAAGCGCATGCAAAGCTGCTTTGATGATTGATGAATGGGGATTGTCAGAAGAAGAACTCCAAACATTTTCCACTGAGCCTTATTTTACTTTCGATTCTTCCGCAGTACAGCAGTTTTCCTCAGAAACAGCAGGTACGCTTTACGTTATATTTGGAGAATATACATGCTTGATTTATACTGAAAAAGCATGGGAATTGAGAGACTGAATATCAAATACATATGAAGATAGGCGCTGATAACAGCGTCTATCTTTTTTTACCGCCGTTCAATGCTCACGCAAACATGCCGAAAAGCCTTCTGTTTATATGCAGCTTTCTGTTTATCTCCTTCTCCTGCAAAGTTTTTCCAAACAGCCGGATGATTTTTAAATTCATGATAGCGTCGACTTGTGTTCTGTTACTGCTGTTTCACTTTAAAATCTTGTATTGATTCATTCTCTTCTAAAACGCCTAATCTTTTTAATAGGTTTTCACACTTCTCATCGTTTTGCTTTTTTTCTTCCTCGGTAAATTCCACTTTCCCTATAATAGTACCTTTGAGTATTCCTCTTTCCAGTTCTTCACTCATTGTTTTTCCTCCGTTTCATGTTCAATCCATTTGCTACCGAGCGAAATAATTTTAAAAATATCATTGATTGTGATATGTTCAGTGAACGTATCACAATTTTTACTGATATCCGCGAGATACGCTTTGCCATCCTCTAAAATTTCGACAATATATGCAGTGTGTCCATCCCTAAGCCGTACACGATCATATTGAGTAATTTTCATTTTATCATATTCCTTCGATTTATACTATTGAATTCAATAGTCTTTATATTACATATAAATATTAATAAAATTTTAATATTTATCATGATTTATATTGACAAAAGAAGAAAAAACACGTATTCTGAAATTACAATATGTTATTGTTTATAAAAGAAGAATGTCAATGCTTTGTAGAAATTGTGGTGTAAAGATAGGAGAAGTAAAATTCTGTCCGAATTGCGGCGCAAGTACTGCAAATGTCGCTCCCACAGTGCAGCCGACCATTGTCATCGCTAATTTTAACGCAATTTCCAATATCAACGAAAATGTAATGACAGGAGTTGAAATCAGCGCCAAAAGTAAAATGGTCGCTTTAATTCTTTCAATTTTCTTCGGAGGGCTTGGAATTCATCGGTTTTATGTCGGAAAAATCGGCTCCGGTGTTTTATGGTTCTTCACCGGCGGTCTTTTTATGATTGGCTGGATCTATGATATCATTAAGATTGCAACCGGTACATTCCGCGATGGCGCAGAACTGCCGATCGTAAAATAACAATTTGGGAGAGGTTTTTATGAAAAAGGCGCTTACACTGCTTCTTTCATTCGTCATTGTGCTTACTTTTGCGGGGTGTTCATTCAAATACAATGTATTTCAAAATATCGAACAAAAATCAAAACAGTTTAGCTATCTTAATATGGATCTTGAATCAACATCATCCGGTGAAGTACTCGGAAATAGAGTTATTTCATGCAGTGCACCAGACGGAATTACCATTACAATTACATATGACGGTACGGATGAAACTGCCGAAATTCTTAATGTAAATATTGTCTCAGAACGCAGATCGGAAGAAAAATATGTGAGCGCGTGTAAATCCGCTTTGCTGATTGAGAAATGGGGACTTTCCGAAGAAGATGTCAGCAAATTTGTTGCAGAAAGTCCAAAAGGACTTGCATCTCCGGAAGAACAGCAATTTTCTTCAAAAACAGCCGGTACGATTCGCGCTTTCTTTGATAAAAGTATTTGCTATATTTATACTCAAAAAGGATGGGAAGATGACGAATAATTTACGCAACTGACATCAAACAAAAAAAGCCCGCAAACGCCGGAATTGAAGTGACCCCAAAAAGTTAGACAATATTTTAGAAAAAAGATAGTTCAAGCAACCGGAAGGGCTTGTTGTCTGTGAATGGCAGGCGGCAAGCCCTTTAGCTTTGTCTTAATGCGTTGGTTATT
>CALXAM010000035.1 GCA_944386285.1 uncultured Clostridia bacterium
CAATAACCAACGCATTAAGACAAAGCTAAAGGGCTTGCCGCCTGCCATTCACAGACAACAAGCCCTTCCGGTTGCTTGAACTATCTTTTTTCTAAAATATTGTCTAACTTTTTGGGGTCACTTCACAATCAGAAATGTGCGGGGATTTTATTTTAGAAGATAAACCTTCACAATCAAATCATGCCATTTTACGGTTTTATCCGCATCCATGGAATTGACCGATGACGTTTACACCTCATCGAAATTCATATCAAACGACACAACTCTTATTTGCGCGGGTTTTTGATTGCAGCCTGTGCAGCCGAAAGTCTTGCGATCGGCACGCGGAACGGCGAGCAGGAAACGTAGGTCAGACCTGCGTTATGGCAGAACTCAACAGAGCTCGGATCGCCACCGTGTTCGCCACAGATGCCCAGTTTGATGTCCGGACGAGTCTGTTTGCCCAGATCTGCAGCCATTTTGATCAGTTTGCCAACGCCTTTCTGGTCGAGTTTTGCAAACGGATCGTTCTCATAGATCTTCTTGTCATAGTAAGCGTCGAGGAACTTGCCTGCGTCGTCACGGCTGAAGCCGAAGGTCATCTGAGTGAGGTCGTTTGTACCGAAGCTGAAGAACTCTGCTTCTGTTGCGATCTCGTCAGCTGTCAGAGCAGCACGCGGGATCTCGATCATGGTACCCACTTTGTAGGTGAGGTCAGCGCCTGCTGCTTTGATAACTTCATCAGCAGTAGAGGTGACAACGCCTTTGACGTAAGCGAGCTCTTTGACTTCGCCAACCAGCGGAATCATGATTTCCGGAACGATGTTCCAATCCGGGTGTTTTGCTTTTACAGCCAGAGCTGCCTGGATAACAGCTTTTGTCTGCATTGCAGCGATTTCCGGATAGGTGACAGCCAGACGGCAGCCACGGTGACCCATCATCGGGTTGAACTCGTGCAGAGAAGCGATAACAGCTTTAACGTCTGCAACAGTTTTGTTCATTGTTTTTGCCAGAGCCTCGATGTCGTCCTCTTCAGTCGGAACGAATTCGTGCAGCGGCGGATCGAGGAAGCGGATGGTGACAGGATCGCCTTCCATTGCCTCGTACAGTTCTTCAAAGTCACCCTGCTGCATCGGAAGCAGTTTTGCCAATGCTTTTTCTCTCTGCTCAACGGTGTCAGCAACGATCATCTCACGGATTGCCGGGATACGGTCAGCATCGAAGAACATGTGCTCGGTACGGCAAAGGCCGATGCCTTCTGCACCAAATTTTTTGGCCTGAATTGCATCACGCGGTGTATCAGCATTTGTTCTGACTTTGAGTGCTCTGAATTTGTCAGCCCACTCCATAATACGGCCAAATTCGCCGCCGATGGAAGCTTCCACGGTCGGGATTGCTTCGCCATAGATTGCGCCGGTCGAACCATTCAGGGAGATCCAATCACCCTCTGTGAAGGTTTTGCCAGCCAATTCGAATTTTTTGTTTTCTTCGTCCATTTTGATCTCGCCGCAGCCAGATACACAGCAAGTGCCCATACCACGAGCAACAACGGCTGCGTGAGAAGTCATACCGCCGCGAACGGTCAAAATGCCCTGAGAAGCAACCATGCCTTCGATGTCTTCCGGAGAAGTCTCAAGACGAACGAGAACAACTTTCTCGCCTTTTTCTGCCCAAGCTTTTGCATCGTCAGCAGTGAAGACGACACGGCCGCAAGCAGCACCTGGAGAAGCAGCCAGTGCGGTTGCGAGCGGGGTAGCTTTTTTGAGTGCAGCAGCATCAAACTGCGGGTGCAGCAGGGAGTCGAGCGATCTCGGATCGATCATTGCAACTGCTTCCTGCTCAGAGATCATGCCCTCGTCAACGAGGTCGCAAGCGATTTTGAGTGCAGCAGCTGCTGTTCTCTTACCGTTACGAGTCTGGAGCATGTACAGTTTTTTGTCCTCAATGGTGAACTCCATATCCTGCATATCGCGGTAGTGGTTCTCCAAAGTATGGCAAATGTCAACAAACTGGTTGTAGCACTCCGGCATAACCTCAGCAAGCTGATCGATTGTCTGCGGAGTACGAACACCTGCAACGACGTCCTCGCCCTGTGCGTTCATGAGGAACTCACCGAACAGTTTTTTCTCGCCGGTTGCCGGGTTACGGGTGAATGCAACGCCTGTACCGGAAGTATCGCCCATGTTGCCGAAAGCCATCATCTGGACGTTAACTGCAGTACCCCAGGAATACGGGATGTCGTTCATTCTTCTGTATACGTTTGCACGCGGGTTGTCCCAAGAACGGAACACTGCTTTGACAGCACCCATGAGCTGCTCTTTCGGATCAGACGGGAAGTCTTCACCGAGTTTCTCTTTATATTCTGCTTTAAACTGATTTGCGAGTTCTTTTAAGTCCTCAGCAGTCAGCTCGGTGTCCATTGTAACACCTTTTTCTTCTTTCATCTTGTCGATGAGCTCTTCGAAGTATTTTTTGCCGACTTCCATAACAACGTCGGAATACATCTGGATAAATCTTCTGTAGCAGTCATATGCCCAACGCGGATTACCAGATTTTTTTGCCATAACTTCAACAACTTCTTCGTTTAAGCCAAGGTTCAAAATGGTATCCATCATGCCCGGCATAGAAGCACGTGCGCCCGAACGAACGGAAACGAGCAGCGGATTTTCATGATCGCCAAATTTTTTACCAACGATTTCTTCCATTTTTCCAATGTACTCCATGATCTGTGCCTGGATATCATCGTTGATTTTTCTGCCATCTTCATAATACTGTGTGCAGGCCTCTGTGGAAATGGTAAAGCCCTGCGGAACCGGAAGACCGAGTTTGGTCATCTCAGCGAGGTTTGCACCTTTACCGCCGAGCAGTTCACGCATGGAGCCGTCACCCTCTGAGAAAAGGTAAACATACTTTTTGCTCACGTGTAATCTCCTCCAAAAATCATTGTCGGCCAATCTGTTTCATATGTCTTTTTAAAAAGCAATGAAAAATCAGGCCGCTTGTCCGGTCACGTACACACATACGCACCAAACATCAAGCATATTATAACAGAAAAGAAACGAAAATGCTACATTTTCTTTTGTGAAACATCGATAGAATCGGTGTTTTTTTTAAAAAAAAGCATTCTGCTTGAAAATTCGGTTTGTTTTTGCCATAATAACAATAGAAAATTCTCTCGAAACGGCTCTTTATCTTTGTGTGAGGTGATTTTTATGTCAAACAAGCAAGCGGTACTCATTTTTGCAGATTCCGACGCGTTTGCTCCCATTCTCTTTTCTCCATCTGTTGCATGGGTGGTTGATACCTGCATGACGGGCGGTATTTCCTCTCTATGCATTTTTGCAGATGAAATCCCTGATACCGTTTCCTTGCCGGATACAGCTGACATTTTTACAGGCGATCATGCAGTCCATCATCTGGCAAACTGGCTCGAGAACCACCGCGGTGATGACATTCTGATTCTCGACGGCAGTATGCCGCTTGTAACGCCAGCATCTATTGCCGATTCCGCTCTCCATTGCACAAACGGCGGTGACCTTTTAAGCCGCATGCAAAGTTTGGAGATCAAAGCGCACACAGCCGCTGATTTTTTATGTGCGCTTACTCCAAACACGTACAGCACAATCCGCACTGATTCAAGCCGTGCACGCAACGAGATCACCACACAGCTCCGTCAGCGCATTTTGTCTGATCTGCTTAATCAAGGCGTAGAAATTCCGTGCTTTGACGACATCTTGATCGGCAGAAATGTATCGGTCGGCGCAGGCACAACAATTCTGCCGGGAACGATTCTTCGAAAAAATGTCACCATCGGCGAGCAATGCACGATCGGACCGAACACACTCATTGAAGACAGCGCGATCGGAGAAGGCACGACACTCAATGCAGTGCAGTGTTATCGTTCCACAATCGGAAATCATGTCACCGTCGGACCGTTTTGTCATATTCGGCCAAACAGTGTGATTCACGACGGCGTTCATATCGGCGACTTTGTCGAAGTCAAAAATTCAGATATCGGCGCGCACACACACATTTCCCATCTGACTTACGTTGGGGACAGTGACGTCGGTGAACGGGTCAATTTCGGCTGCGGTGTTGCCACAGCGAATTATGACGGTAAAAAGAAATACCGCTGCAAAATCGGCAATCACGCATTCATTGGTTGCAATACCAATCTGGTTGCGCCAGTCACCATTGGCGAAAATGGATACACTGCTGCTGGTTCCACCATCACCGATGATGTTCCTGACGAAGCACTGGCCATCGCCCGTGCCCGTCAACAAAATAAGCCATTTTATAATAAAAAAATCCGATGAATTCCATCGCCGCAACCACTTGTTGCGGCGATTTTTCTTTTCCAAAATGTAATTATTTTTACTATCACTCCGTAAATCACAAAAATTAACGCTGTTCATATTGATAAATAGTAAAAAAAACGAATAAAAAAGCAAGAATCAGAATGCAATCTCGGTAAATTTGCTATATAATATATCCATCGACCGATTCCTTTTAGTAAAAGGAGGCGAAATCATGATCTTGGGCACTAAGATGCACTCGATTGATGAAAAAACATTCCAATATCTTGCATCCTGTTTCCAAGGATACAGTTGCAAAGTGTTTACCCTGCTTGAATCTGATGCCGCTTTACCTGCTGGGATGTGTGAATGCTTTATTCCACCTGAACAGGCGTTGGCGGTTATTCTTCCGCTTTCCCATGTTTCCGGGTTTATCCATGACAGTGTTATGGTAGCAGAAGAGCCCAACATCGCATATCCTGTTTATGACGGCGTATTGCGTTATCGTTTTCAAAACGGAAATTCTTTCTACCTGCTCTTGATTGAGACCAACTTTTTACGGGAAATTCTCTGCGACACCAATTATATTCAAAATACTTCTGTTAAAAATTTTCCGATCACGCAAAAGCTTCTCCACTTAATCCAGATGTTCCGTGAAGAATTTGAGCGTACAACATTTGAACATGAAGCGGTGTTGCAAAGCATTGCACATCTTCTGTGTACTGAACTTGTTCGGCAGGCGACTAATATCTCACAGTCCAATACCTCCGGTACATTTTCCAAAAAGCATGCAGAAGTATTGGCAGCGGCAGAATACATCCTGATTCATTGTGCTGAACCGCTCTCCATTGAAAAGCTGAGTCAACAGTTCCACATGAGCAAATATTATTTTTCCCATGTTTTTAAACAGGAAATCGGCGAATCCCCTTATTCTTATCTCACACGCGCACGTATTGCACAAGCAAAACGAATGCTTGTGTATGAAACGACATCCGTCATGGAGATCAGTCAGCGATGTGGCTTTTCTACGCCCAATCATTTTTCTGATCTATTCCGTCAAAAAACCGGAATGTCTCCAAATGAGTACCGTGCTCATCATACGAAAACGCGTACATAATTTTTATTTTGGCCCAATGCGGTAGTTTTCGCATAGCATATGATCAAACATTTTTATTGAAAGGAAGGAATTATTATGTTGAAAAAACTTTTAGCCATTGCAACTGCACTCGTATTGACACTCGCGTTTGCTGCCTGCAGTAACGACAGCGGCTCTACCTCAGGCACAGAATCCTCTAAGGAGCCAAGCAAAACAACAGAAGAATCAACAGAAACAGAATCCAAAGCTGAAGAAGAACTCGAGACCCCATCTGGAGACAAAGTAGAACTTCCGGAAGGAACAGCATATGCAGACACTGATATCAGCGCAGATTGGCCTTCTGATCTCCCCGCTTCCTTGCCAAAAATGAAAGGCGAATTAACCGTTAAAGCAACAATGACTGGCGAAACTGTCGCTTTTGCAGGTGTTACAGAAGAAGATGCACTTAACTACATGGCTCTTTGCGATGCCGCAGCAGAAGAGAGCACCGGTGCTTATAATGATGGTAAAAAGATCGTTTTAAACGGAAAATTCGATGGCGAAACACTCACCATTACATACTATATTGAAGCAGTTGGTTCCACCCATAACGCTAACGATTTGAAAATTGCTTTTTAATTTTTAAAAATATGATACCGCTATGCGATTTCTCTGAGTAGATAAAAAAGAGGTACAGAATCTGTACCTCTTTTTTCTTTTTAAAAAATGGTTCCTGCGCAAATAAAACTCTTTAACAGATCGCCTCGATATCCTTTATCCTCTTTCCGAAAACTTCCAATACAAACCCCATCATCCCCTGCACGCGCAGTTGCATGCAAGAATCTTGCATCTCCTAAGTAGAGTGCCATGTGTCCCGGAAAATACAGCAAATCTGCCGGTTTTGCCTGCTGCAAAGAAATGGGTTTCACAATTCCTTTTGGCGGTTTGACTGCATCACGCCAGATCACTGCCCCATTTTTCAAGTAACTCATAAAACAAAGGCCAGAACAATCGATTCCGCTTGATGTCTTCCCGCCAAATTGATAGGGTGTATGAAGATAGGACATTGCAGTGCGCACCACATCACGCCGAAATTGTTCTTCAGGAGGACACTTCGTCACCCGTTTTGAGAGCCATGAAGTCTTTGTATATAAAATAGAAGAACTCCCGACCGGCTGAATCTGCGACCATCCGTCCTCTGTTTCTCCCATACAAAGCAAAAAGCTTCCCTTTGGTACACGCATTGCCTGCACACTATCTACTCGCGGCTGCTTCATCAAATGCGCAAATGGCGCGGATACCACACGGTTTGCCGGATATCCACCGTCACATAGCGTAAATGAAGAAACGAATCCAGCATATTCATAAAACGAAACAACGTTGCACATTCCATTTTCTTTCGCTTCTTCTAAAACGGAAACTTCCATTCCATAAAGAATTTCATCCTGCAAAACAGACTCACTTGTCGCCGTTGCGTATAACGCGGCAATCGGAACACAAACAGTTGCCTTTCTCATTGCAACACCTCTTCTTTCGTCAGTTTCATTGGTTTCGTTTCCTCTGTGTTTTCTGTCTGTTCCTTTTCCTCTTCCGATTCGAACACCAGTGTTTCCTGTTCGGCCTCAATCAAGTCACTGCGAATCAAAGAATGTTCTTCCTCAGCCAACTCCATTTTTTCCTGTTCAACAAGCTCCCAGCGGATGGTATCCTGTTGTTCACCGGTTTCCTCTTCAGATTCCTCTGAAACGACAGGCGGTTCTGTACATTCCTGCATCTCATCATCCAGTACAGAATCTTCGGCAGCCTGCACAGATTCGTCGTTCTCTTCCCTCTGGTCACATGCCGGCGCTTCTTCGAGTTTCATCTCTTCTGTATCTGCACACACAACCGGCTCGATCTCAGCCGATTGAATTTCAAACACCTGCATTTCCTCAGATTCCTGTTGTTTTGGATGCAAAAATTCTTCAAGCAGTGTTTCGTAATAGGCACGATCCATCGCTTTCTTCTTTTTATATGCACCGAGCACCAAAACGCTTCCACACAAGAAAAATATGATGATTCCTCCCGCAGTCAGTCCCCATTTTGTCTGCGGACGGCGTATAAACTGCACAATACGTCCTATCGTCTCATTTTTTAAGACAATACAGCCAATCCATTGCGACGAACGCATATCAATACTTGTAAGTGTCTGAGTTTCATCCATATAGTAAATGATATCGCCATCCCTGTGGGTAATACGCTCTGCGCAAAGACTCCCGTCCTGTTCAATAAAAATAATTCCGTTGGGCTGGACCGCCTGATTGCTTTTCGATGTAACGAAAAACGTGGGGGTATCGTTTTCTTCTGCTACCAACGCTGTATATCCAAACAGCTCCGCTCGCTGTGATGCAGCAAGCACAAAAAAGCAGCCGGCAAGACACAGAAATGCCACGACCAGCACAATATTTATAATTGTAAGCGTCCGAAAAAAAATACGTTTCATGAGTCTTTCTCCTGATTATTTTCCTGTCCAAATTATAGTACAGAATCCCGTTTTCATCAACCCTTTACGAAAAAAGCAGCAAAACGATCCATGCACTCATACACATCCCGAACAAATCCCCCGTCAGCGCACAGGGAATTGTATGTGCAGTCTTTTTGATTTTGGCAGCACCAAAATAAACTGCCGCAGTATAAAACGTTGTTTCCGTTGCACTCATCATCACAGAAGCCGTTCGTCCCGCAACACTGTCCGGACCATACTGCGTCAACGTATCTTCAAGTACCGCTAATGCCCCGCTCCCGGAAAGCGGACGAATCATTGCAAGCGGTACCACTTCTGATGGAACGCCGATTGCAGAAAACATGGGGGAAACCCACGACGCTATCTGCGCAATCGCTCCGGAAGCACGCAGCATCCCAATAACCGTCATGAGTAAAATCAGTGGCGGAAGAATATTGCGCGCGGTCAACAGTCCATCTTTGGCACCTCGTACAAACGAATCCATCAGATCTACTTTTTTAAAAAGTCCTACAAGTAAAATAGAGCAAACAATGACCGGAACAATCCAGGTTGTCACAGATTTACTGCCTCCCTTTTTGCCGTCTTATACGGTTCAATACGCGCGCGAATAGAATGACCACTGCGGCAGACGAAAATGATACAATAAAGACTGCCGGCAAAATATCAAAAGGATTGTTAGCGCCATGATATAATCGCAGCATTGCCACTGTCGTTGGAATCAGTTGAATCGAAGCCGTATTCAATACGGTTAACAAAATCATTCCGTCCGTTGCACGATCAGGAGATTTGGGATCTTGTAGTTCTTTCATTGCCTCAATTCCGGCAGGAGTCGCTGCATTTCCAAGGCCCAATAAATTTGCCGTCATGTTGATACAAATCAATTCCCGCGCGCGTGATGTCAGTGTAACGCCATGGAAAATCAGTCGAATCAAAGGCTTTAGCAGTCGTGCGATCAAATCAGTAATCCCACTATCTTTGGCAATTTGCAGCAGTCCACTCCATAAACACATTCCGCCTGCCAATGTTAGCACTAATGTCACTGTTTTCGCGCTCTCGCCTAAAATTGACTGCGCCACACAGTCCATTGTACCATTCACTGCACCGAACAAAAGGCTGGCAGCTGCCAAAATTGCAAGCACCCACTTCATTGATCAATCTCCTGCTTTCTGAGCATTGATTTTCCAAAAAGAATATATGCACACGTACCAGTTCAGTTGTCTAAATTATGCAACGATTTATGAAATTTTTGAAATTTTTTTCAAACGCGACTTGACAGCTTTATACGCCGGGGGTAAAATATAACTGAACAAACGACAATATTGTCGATTTTTGGTTCAAGGAAAGGGTTTTGGGTATGAAATCAACAGGAATCGTCAGAAGAATTGACAACCTGGGCAGAGTTGTTCTGCCGATCGAGCTGAGACGTACATTTGACCTCAACAAAGAGGATCCGGTTGAGATCTTTGTTGACAACAATTACATCTTGCTCAAAAAATATGAGCCGGCTTGCATTTTCTGCAACGATGCAGGCGATGTTGTGAACTACAAAGGCAAAAACATTTGCCGTTCCTGCCTCGCAGAGCTCAAAAAGAACGCGGAATAATTCGTTTCGCAAAAAAGAAACAAGCACGCAGATCGTTTCTGTGTGCTTTTTCTTTTTATCTATTTATTTTTTAAAGTCAAAACCTCCGGCTAAGCCGGAGGCTTGATTAGCCCTAGAAGGGCATTTTACAGACAATCCCCCTAAAGGGGGCCTGAAAAGGTCTGCCACCTGCATTACTTTCTCAGGCCACCCCTTAAG
>CALXAM010000036.1 GCA_944386285.1 uncultured Clostridia bacterium
GCTGCATGGTTGCTGCATCATCCGAAGTCTTTTTGAATGTGATTTCCATCTGGGAATTTTCCGAAACGCTCAGATCGCTCTTATACAAGTGCAGGAAGTTTTCTGCATCCAATGCACCATACACTGCCAGCGAGCTGCCGCCGTTATATGCGCCGACTAAATCAAATCCAAATTCACCAGATTCGCCGCCATTGTATGTCTTTTCGTATTTCGAACCATAGTCAAACTCTGCGCTCAGTTTGGTTCCTTCGGTTTCAAACCACCACTGCCATGTCGGAAGAATATCCTGAATGTTGATGTTCGACCATTCGTGGGTGTTGGAAATTTCACCATTCACCACATATTCAAGGCCGTGACCAGTATTGAAGTTTGTGTTAAAGGTATCGCCATTGACAACAGAGCGTTCTGCAATATAGTTTGAAATTCCTTTAAAATCTCTTGCTTCAATTGCAGATGTACCATCTGTCAATCCAGCATCCAAAGTACTGGAGTTATTGTTATTGCCTGTCCACCACAGACGCTCGCGCTGGAATGCCATCCACTGGTATTCATCAAGCTCACGTGTAAACAGGTTATAACCGGTTTCTGCATCCACACCAGCCTTTTGCTCCAGACCAGTCTGAACAAAATCGGTACCAAGAGATGCGATGGAACCGTTCATAACACCACCAGACAGCAAGCGATCAAAGCTGTTATTCCAACGATTTGCGCCTGCCTCAAAGCCATTGAATGCGACTTCAAATTTATCAAGGCCATACGGTTGGGTTGCTGCATCACCCGGAACAGAGTGACCGTACTCAATGAATACCGAGTTTGCATACAATGTTGCATCTTCGTAATCGTTCTCGGTTGCAGAGGTCAGCATATCTGTGCTGAAGCTGCCTGCATTATACCACTGAACATACATGCCGTTTTCACGCATCTGTGCCAAAAATTCTTTCAGCTGATTGCGGACTTCCGTGCTATAAGAACGGCCTTCCATGTTAAAGAAATAGCCATCAAATCCATAATACTCCGCTATCTCGGTCAGTTTATCCGCAACCGGATAACGACCGTTTTCATCGGTATAAAGCATTACCTCAAAGTTCTGATATGCACGCGGCTGGAACATACAGCCAAGTGACAATACACCGTTTTTATGTGCTGCGTTGGTGTATGCCGGGTTTGGAAGGTTGACAAGACCGAATTCAAAATAACGACGCTTCCAAGCGTTTCCGTCTGTTGCATTGCGTTCGTCTTCAATGTCGTTCAACTCTTCCGGTGTTCCAACAGACGGCATGCCGTGCCAGGACGCATACTGGTCAACATACTGCCAGAAATTGAACACATGTGTACTAAATTCATTCGTGTAAGAATAGCTGTTGAAAAAAGCGTTTCCATAGTCACCTGTCAGCGTTAAATACTGCGGGTCTGCTGAAAGTGACGGATCTGCCTGTGTTGCAGCAAATGCCTCATTGCGATTCTGCAGCGGAACTTCTGCTTTCAAAAGCTCTGCATACGGATCCGTTTCCGGACTCCAATCCATAATATCCTCAACACGATAACCATGTTGATATGGTTGGTTTTCCCCTTTTGCTGCTTCGCCGACATAGGGATATGTATCGCCTGCAAGCACGGGCATTGCACTTAGCACACTAGATGCCAAGATCAATCCGGCTGTCGCAGCAGATGCAATACGTCTGCGAATTAAATGTTTCATTCTTTCTCCTCCTTTGTGCGCGAACACGTGCCATTTCTCAACGACTCGATGCTCTGATGTTGTTATTATACATGATGAACCTTTCCTTTTTCTATTCTATAAAGGATACTTTTTAGTATAAAAAGGATACTTTTTGTACGAAATGAGATCAAAATGTAAATACATTTTAAATCGTTTGGCTGTTAATCAATTGATATAAACCATCCATCATCTCTACACAAAGGGCACAAAAACAGCTGATTCAAAATAATATTTTGAATCAGCTGTTTTTCAATGAATCATCTGTTTTAATCGCAAAATGTTTGCTTCAATTTTAGAAATAATCGTTTGAAACTCTTCATCCGATTTTCCGGTAGGATCATCCAGGTTCCAGTTTTCCATATACGACGCTTTCAAATTCGGACAACTCACATTGCATCCCATTAAGATGACAATATCAGGTGTCGGAATATCCGAAAGCAACTTACTATACTGCGACTGTTCCATATCGATGCCATATAACGTCTTCATAAGCCGTACAGCATCCTGGTTAATTTGATCTTTTTTAATGGTACCTGCCGAGTAACTGCAAAAAGTATCAGAAGCCAGATGCTTTCCTAATGCTTCTGCAATTTGACTGCGGCATGAATTGTGTACACAAATAAATGCGACATTTGGTTTTTTCGCATTCTTTAAAGAAATGTGTTGGTTCATGATTGTACACCATTTTTAATAAAGCGCAGAAGCAATGACGTCACTTCTTCCGGCTGCAGCACCTTTCCCATGGAAACCACAGTATCTTCTATCACGAGGGCCGGCATCCGCATCACGCCATAGGCTGCAATCTCAGCCATATCCGTTACATATAAAACATCTGCAGAAAGTGACTGTTCTGCTACTGCTGCTTTGGTATTCTCAAACAGTGCGTGACAGTTTTTGCATCCGCTTCCCAGTACTTTAATCTGTAAAACATCTCCCGGTTTACTGCAGCCACATTCCTTTTCCTGCTGTGCAGAAGAAGAACAACTACTGCCACATCCACAGCAGCATGCTGCCTGCTCTTGTTTTTTTGTTCGTTTGAATAATGCCATATGAATTCCTCCTAAAACAGTTTCTTTTCTATATAACAAGAACAACTGCATGCACATGCAGGCGGCTGTTCTTCTAAGACCTCATTCCACGCCGGCGGCGTCCATCCAGTATCATCTCCGACATAAGTGATTGCACCAACCGGACAAGCATTTCCGCATACATGACAATATGTGACACATATCTCCTTATCAACCATCACCGGTGTCGGATACTGTTCTTTACGATATACCCCGTGCACACAGGAATCAACACATCCGCCGCATTCCATACAGACTGAAAAATCGATGACCGGATACCACTTCTTTGCCATATGATTTCTCGCCTCCAATCAAATCAATATTGATTGCAGAAGATTAAACAGATAGCCAACAAGAATGATGCCTACCGTGCAGATTCCAATAAAAATGCCAAGCAATTTCGGCTTCACTGCTTTACGCAACAAGATAATCGAGGGAAGCGACAACGTTGTAACCGCCATCATGAAAGATAACACAACACCTAACAATGCGCCTTTTACAAGCAATGCTTCGGCAATCGGAATGGTTCCAAAAATATCGGCATACATCGGAACACCACAAATTGTTGCAAGAATGACACCAAACGGATTTCCATTTCCTAAAAGTGTAACGATAAACTCTTGCGGAATCCAATTATGGATTACTGCACCGATGAAAACACCAATGAGCACATACGGTGCTACTTTTTTCGCTGTAGACACCACTTGCTCTGCCGCATATTTCATTCGATCTTTCACATGAAGTTCTTCCTGCGGCAAATCAAGCATTCGTCCATTTTTGATGTATGACTCAATCTGATCTTCTAAATGAAGCTTTTCAATCAGCGTACCGCCCAATACTGCGATGATCAATCCAAAGACAACATAAATCACCGCGACTTTCCATCCAAAAATACTCATCAGCAGCACGAGTGAACCAAGATCAACCATGGGAGATGAAATTAAAAAGGAAAACGTTACACCGAGCGGCAATCCTGCACGCGTAAAGCCAATAAACAATGGGATAGATGAGCAGGAACAAAATGGTGTGACTGTACCGAGCAGCGCGGCAATGATATTTGCCAAAACGCCATGAAAGCGTCCCAAGATTCTTTTCGTTCGTTCAGGTGGAAAATAACTTTGAATATATGAAATCAGGAAGATCAGTGTACCAAGTAAAATCATGATCTTCATGACATCATAGAAAAAGAATTGTATACTTCCTCCGAGTCGGCTTGCCGGATCAATTCCTATCCACTCCACCAGACTGCCGATCAATCGATTCAGCCATGCCATCCCAAGCACTTCATTTTGAAAAAAGTCCCAAACAGTTTTCATGATTGTCATACGATATGCCCCTTTGTTAAATTGTTATATTTAAATATATCGATATATTATCCTAAAAAGAATCGTGCACACACGGCACGACACTTTTAACAGCAATTTGATGGATTTGTTTGGATTGATTTTTCTATCGATATGCCGGTCAACATACCAAAATACGTATATGCTTGTTTGATGCCTGTGTCGGAAATAGAATAATGCATCCATTTTCCGTCTTTGCGGCCAACAACAATTCCTGCATCACATAAAATCTTCATATGATGCGACAATGTGGGCTGCGTAATCTGAAGTGTTTCGAGAAGTTTGCAGGCACATTTTTCGCCGCCGGATAACAACGATAAAATTTGAATTCGGTTTTCATCAGAAAGCGCTTTAAAAATAGACGCTGCTTTCTTCGCATCGATTTCCACACGGCTCACTCCTTTAACCAAAACTCTGTCTGTTTGTTAGTATAGCAAATACATTGATAATTGTCAATATGTTTGATGCAACAATCGTATTCTTCATTCTATTCTCTTACCTGCGCGTTTGAAGCGCATATTGACTCGGATAGACACCTGTTTTCTGATAAAACTGCGCAGAGAAGTGATTGATATCGTGATAACCGAGGTCACGCGCAATCTGTGTGACCGTATAATCAGAAAATAAAAGCAAATGCTTCGCCCTTGCAATTCGGGCATTCACAAGATAGGCATGCGGCGTTTGTCCCGTCATTTGTTTAAACAATCGGATAAACTGATTTTTCGAATACCCGCATCGTTTTGCCAATACATCTAAAGATCCTATTTCCTGCGGTGCCATATCCATCTGACGACAAATCTCCGCAATCACGCTGCGTCTTGGCTCATTTGATTGCAGCGGGGAAAGAATTTGTGAAAACACTGGCGCCAGCCACATCTCGGTTTCCTCTTTTGTATTGGTTCCCTGAACCGCCTGCTCAAATAATTGCAAATTCATATGAAACAGCGCCGGTGCATTCTGTCTTGGAATTGTTCTGTTTTGAATCAGCTGATGCAGCAATTCGGAATTTTTGCAATGAAAATAGGCGGTAAACATCCCTGCCGGCTTTTGCGGATCGTGTGTGCAATGGTGATTTTGTGAAAGATCAAACAGAAACGTCTCTCCTTTTGAAAGAATATATTCCTCCTGATTCATTTTGATTCTTACACGATTTTGAAACAGATACCACAAATGAAAGCCAGTCCATCCATTGGTATCGGAAATCCAGCTCCAATCCGGCTTTAGATAATCTTTTACAACATAAATCGGTTCAATTTCAAAGTTCCTAATATTCATGGTGATATTTTACCAAACCGTGATGATAAATTCAATATACTTTTTCACGAAGCACCGTACAATAAAGCCAAGATGATTGATCGGATTAGGAGGTACATTTATGCACACAAACAAAACAGTCACACAAATTGCACCATCTATTTGGCGCGTTGACCGATTTACAAATCCGGCTAAACGCCGCAAAAGCTTATTTGTAACAGAACCGAACACCCCATTTGTCCCAAGTGAATCCTATTGCTGTACAGAAACACCTGACGGTATGCTTCAATTCCAAATGGATCACCATACCGTTTTATCCGAAATAGATTCTCCGTTTACACAAGGATTTTTACTTTCGGAGTCAGATGGCATTTACGGTCTTGGCATTCATCAAAAACTTCCGCTCAACCGCAGAAATACAGTCTGTCAAATGGTACAAAAGAACGGAGAGATCACCGCGGTACCGTTTTTTACTTCTACAAGCGGTTACGCTGTCCTGTTTGACACCTGCGCATATATGAGCATCGGCATCGACAAGCCATGTACAGCAGAATATACGGACTCATATGAGCCGCAGATTTCTTTGCCAAACGAAATGCATATTTTTGCAGATGATGCGGATTTCTTTTCCTACTACGTTATCTTAGGGCGCACAATCGATGAACAAATTGCAGGTTACCGCCTGCTAACCGGAAAAAGTCCGATGTTCGCCAAATGGACCTATGGCTTTTTCCAAAGCAGAGAGCACTATAAAACGCAGCAAGAAGTGCTCTTAATTGCACATGAATTCCGCGATCGGCACATTCCGCTCGACTGTATTGTGCAGGACTGGAACTACTGGGGCGATCTCGGATGGAACGCTGTAGAGTGGGATCATAAAAAATATCCGGACCCCAAAGCGATGGTTGATGAATTGCACAATCTGGATATCAAACTGATGATTTCCGTTTGGCCGAGTTTCGGACCGCAGACCAACATCTGCAAAGAATTAGAAGAAGCAGATGCCATTTTAGCACATCCGGATCGTAAAAAGGAAGTTTGGGGACGTGTTCACGATCCATTAAACGAAAAGGCCGCAGATATTGTATGGAAATATATGAATCAAAATCTCTTTTCGATCGGTGTGGACGCGTGGTGGCTCGACTCCACAGAGCCTTCCTATGATATTGACAGCTCAATGGCACTGCTCTGCTGTCAAAAAAATGCGTTAGGAGAAAACCGGCGCTATCTGAATCATTTCGCTCTGTGCACAGGACGGAATGTATATCGTCGGCAGCGCGCGGAATCGACGCAAAAACGTGTTTACATTTTAACCCGCAGTGGTTATGCAGGCCAGCAGGCAAGCGGTATTTCCACCTGGACGGGTGATATCCGTGCTTCCTTCGACGTCTTTAAGCAACAGATTTCCTCACTGCTCAGCTTCAGTGCATCCGGTATTCCATATTCCACCACAGATATCGGCGCCTTTTTTGTTTCCAATGATACATTCATGGCACATCCATTGACCGGCGGAAATCAAAATGAGGAATACCGCGAGCTGTATACCCGTTGGTTTTGGTTCGGAGCATTCAGTCCCCTGTTCCGGTCACACGGCACCGATACACCGCGTGAAATGTGGTTCTTTGGGGAGCCGGGCACACCATATTACGATTCACAGCTGCGCGCAAGCAAGCTTCGTTATGCGCTGATGCCTTATCTCTATGCCGCAGCATTCGACGTATATGAAAATGATCAAACACTCATGCGTCCGCTTGTGATGGATTTCCCCGAGGATGCGCATACCAAAGAAATTTCTGATTCCTATCTGTTCGGTCCTTCCCTGCTCGTTCATATGATTACATCTTACCAGCAGCGTACCGCAGATGTCTATCTGCCTGATAAAACCGACTGGGTTGACTTTTTTACCGGCACCTATTATAAAGGCGGACAAACAGTCACTGTAGACGCACCAATTGATCAAATTCCAATTTTCGTAAAAGCCGGAAGTCTGATTTGGATGACAGAACCGGCGGACTGTACCGCACAGCAAGACGAGCATACCTTAAAGCTGTTTATTTATCCAGGTGCAGACTGCACGGCATTTTACTATCAGGATGACGGTGACAACTACAGCTATGAATCAGGTAATTACGTAAAAATTCCAGTTTCATGGAACGAAGCGACACGCACACTCACATTTTCAGCAGCTATCGGAAATACAGCGCAATTTGACTGCCGCAAAACCATTGAAATTTACGAAAACGGCAAATATAAAACCACGACATCTTATTGCGCAGATAAATATACGCTTTCTCTGTAAGTCTATCAGGAGGAATTTAAAATGGAAATGACACCAAGAGAGCGACTGCTTGCCTCAATTTACGGCAAACCGGTCGATCACATCCCATTCTCTCCTTTTTTAGCATACTACTTCGATTTTCTTCCCGAACAAATCAGAGCCAAAGGAGAGCTCTCCTATCTTCAGGAAATGGGTGCTGACCCGTTGCTTCGCGGCGGAATCTGTGCATATGAAATCCGCTCACACTCCTGTTCCCTGACGCAGACTGTACAGGGCAATAAGCGATATGAAACGATTCACACGCCAAAAGGCGACCTTTTTTCCGAGTACACGTATGTAAAGCAAGCGAATACATGGTTTTTAACAAAACATCCTGTGTCCGGCACCGAGCAGCTTGCAGCTGCAATCGCTTATTTTGAAGATCTTGAAATCGTCGAAAAAATCAAAGAAGCGAACGAGCAGGTCGATAAACTCGGTGAAAACGGCCTGCATCTTGCACTGCTAGGAACGCATATGAAATCCGCCTATCAATATCTTCTTGAAAATTTTGTAGGGACAGAACATCTGATCTATTTGACAATGGACGATCCGGATGCATTGGAAGAACTGTTGTTTGTCATGCAGAAAAAGAATATGGAAACCGTTTCGGTTACAGCAAAAAGCAACGTTTTAGGCTGCATCAGCTGGGAAGATAGCTCCACTACCAACATCAATCCTTCCCTGTATGAAACATACATCGCCCCTGAAATCTCAAAATGGTGCACCGTATTAGCAGACGCGCAGAAGCCGTATATTCAGCACGCCTGCGGTCATATCAAAAATCTAATAAGTCCTATGGCAGCACAAGGCGTTACGGCGATTGAATCGATCTCACCTGCTCCTACAGGAAATGTTTCCATTAAGGAAGCCTTTTCGGTTCTTCCAAAACATGTGAGCTTAATCGGCGGAATTGACGCTACACAAATGCTGAATGCCACAACAGAAGAGTTACTTTCTTATGCACAGGAACTTATCGATGCCAAAGGCGAACATGGATTTATCCTCGCCAACAGTGATAGTTGCCCCCCGGTGTATCCTTCGATAAATTCGTTGCATTAGCAAAGTTTGCCGCTCATCAAAAGGTATACGGTTAATTTCAAAATAAAGAATCCCATATCACAGCATACCAGACGTTCAAAAACACAACAACAAAAGAGTAGGCAGTCTGTCATAAGACTACCTACTCTTTTATTATCCATCTATTTTATAGCTGTCTATAAATCAGGATATTTCTGCGCAATCGAAAACCACAGTCCATCTGCTACAATGACATGATCTATCAGTGTAATTTCGAGTGCAGCCAATGTACGTTTTGCCTCACGCGTCAATAAAATATCCTGATTCGAGGGAAGCGCTAATCCACGCGGATGATTATGTGCTAATACAACGCATGATGCATTCCGCCGAATTGCCCGCTCCACTACCTTTTTCATATCAATATGCGCCGATGTATTCGTTCCTTCTCCAATCAGTTCACAAGCGAGAAGACGCAATGACGTATCCATACATAGCAGTAAAATGGTTTCATTTGTCCTGCCCACAAATTGTTCCACCAGATATTCTCCAATCTTTTTCGGTGAATCAAATTTCGGACAAGCTTTCTGTTTATCCGTCACATAGATCCGAGAAAGCGGCGGAATCATTTTTAGAAGTACGGCTGTATTCTCAGCAACACCGCTCACAGCAGTCAGTTCGTCGATCGGCGCATCAAATACACCAGATAAACTGCCAAAATGATTTAAAAGCCGATGGGCCAATTCATTGGTGTCGACGCGTGGAATTGCATAGAACAAAAGCAATTCTAAAATCTGATGCTCCTCAAACTGGTCAAATCCGGAATTTAAAAACCGCTGCCGCACCCGTTTGCGATGTCCGCCGTGCAGATCTTTTTCCGCCATGGTGCTCTCCCTTACTCCTGTTTTCTTTTTCGCAAATCAAATACCGTATTGTGCAAGATATGCTTCCATCCGTGCTTTTGTTTCATCGTCGATATATACGACACCGTCTACCGGATTGTTATAAAGCACTTCGATGATTTCACGAACGGTAACGAGCGGGTATGTTTTCACACCATAGTTTTCATAAATTTCCTGTACCGCAGATTTTTCTCCCTGACCCTTTTCCATACGGTCAACCGAGATGATAAGGCCTGCGACCTGAACGTCTGCCGCACCTTTTAAAATCGGCATCGTCTCGCGGACAGCAGTGCCGGCAGTGACAACGTCCTCAACAATCAATACGCGGTCGCCGTCTTTTAATTTATAGCCGACGATGGAACCGCCTTCACCGTGATCTTTTTCCTCTTTGCGGTTAAAGCAATAGTTGGTATTCACGCCATGGTTATTGTACAATGCAGATGCCGCAGTGACACACAGCGGAATGCCTTTGTACGCCGGACCGAACAGTGCATCATAACCGCCTTTGACATGTTCTTCAATGCAGCTTGCATAAAACTCACCGAGTTTTGCAATCTGCTCGCCTGTTTTGTAGTTGCCGGTGTTGACGAAATACGGTGTTTTTCTGCCGCTTTTCGCTGTGAAATCGCCAAATGTCAGCACACCCGAACGGACCATAAACCGAATAAATTCCTCTTTATATGCTTGCATGTTTTTAGCCCTCCTGTTTTATCTCATAAAAAAATCCGGAATATTAAAAACCGGATTTCGCTTTTTTTATTATAACGCAAAATGTGCAATCATGCAACAAAATTCCCAGCAAAACCGCACGTTTTATTTGAACCGTGTTTTGTTGTGTGCTATAATGAGCCAAGACGCCATCCAAAAGGAGCAACGAGTTTGAAACAATTTATCATAAAGCCAAACGACGCCGCACAGCGGCTCGACAAATTTTTAAAAAAAGCGGTGCCAAAGATGCCGCAGAGCTTACTGTACCGCGCAATCCGTCAAAAGAAAATCAAAGTAAACGGCAAGCGAACAGAGATTTCCTACCGGCTGTGTACGGGCGATGTCGTTTCACTTTATTTAAACGACGATCTGTTTGATACCGCGCCGCAAGAATACGATTTTCTGTCCGCGCCCGCCGAGCTTGATCTCGTCTATGAGGACGAAAATATCCTGCTTGTAAACAAAAAGCCGGGACTGTGCGTCCATGAGGACAACGACCACTCCCCTGACACACTGATCGCCCGGATTCTCCATTACTTATACAAAAAAGGCGAATACGATCCCGCAAACGAGCAATCATTCACCCCATCGCTTTGCAACCGAATTGACCGCAACACAAGCGGCATTGTCATCGCCGCCAAAAACGCCGAATCACTCCGCATTTTAAACGAACGAATGAAAGCAAGAGAGTTAAAAAAATACTATCTTTGTGTGGCAAGCGGTCATTTTAAGCAAAAATCAGCGACGCTTTCCCATTTTCTTGTCCGCAACGAAAATGAAAGCCTTGTCCGCGTGTTTGACAAACCGCAGAAAAACGGCCGTACAATTCTCACAAAATACAGCGTATTAAAAGAAAGCGCTGAAAATAGTTTGGTGGAAGTCGAGCTGTTAACCGGACGTACTCACCAAATTCGTGCGCATTTCGCCTATATCGGACATCCACTTATCGGCGACGGCAAATACGGAAGCAACGCGACAAACCGCAGATACGGTCAAAAGCATCAGCTTTTGTGTTCCTATAAACTCACATTCGCGTTTTCTGACACCGACCATCTGCTCGGCTACCTAAACGGGCGAACATTCACTGTCAAACATGTATGGTTTGCCGATGCGTTCAGTCAAACATTTTAATGTTTCACAAAAGAAGCGTTTTTTATGTCCATGCCATTTAAAACAGCCGTCATCTACGGCGACAGCATTTCCACAAGGGATTATGACGGCGGATACGAACCACTGTTAAAAGCATCGCTTTCGCTTAACCGTGTATATAATCACGCCATCGGGGGAAGCGGACTTTCGCTGTCCACACCGGACAATCTCGTTTCGCTGTTATCCAACCCGGAACACCTCCATCCGGACGCCGACCTCATGATTCTCTGGCACGGAACAAACGACTGGTACTGGGGCGCACCACTCGGCACTCCCGACAGCGATGATCCTACCACTTTTTACGGCGCGCTTTCGTTCGCAGTCGATACATTGCGCAAATCTGCGCCGAATTCCGAACTTATGATGATGACGCCGCTTCCCCGCTGGCAGGTACCCGACCGCTGTACGGAATGCACCGAAGCATATGAAACGAAAAACGCCGCCGGACACACGCTTTATGACTATGAACAGGCCATTTTCTCCCGTTCGCGTTCGCTCTGCTTTCCGGTTGTTGATCTGCGCACCATTGCAAACATTCATGCGTATAATCATCCGCACTACCTGCTCGACGGCATCCACCCATCTGCGGCAGGATACGAAAAAATCAACCGCATTTTGGTCAATCATCTGCGCCTTTGGTACGGCGAAAATGACTAAGTTAAATGATTCTGCACATACAAAACACCGGACATGTTCTCCATGTCCGGTGTTTGTTTTATCATTCTTTTTCCCAAGGCATGTCGTAATCCCGAAGTGCTTCTTTCGATACTGAAAACCGATAGATCTCATGTTCTCTGCCCAAAAAGATCTGTTTTCCGCCGCTGTCGCCTGTCAATCGAAGCAGTTCTGTACGGAATTCTGGTGCAAACACTGCTGGATTGCCCGGCGTTTCGCCTGAACACACACGTCCGAGTGGCTTGCCGCTTTCTAAAAAGCCAAGCAAAAACGCACGCAGCAGTTCTCCGGTAAAATGCGGCTGATCGCACACCATCAAGCACACTGCCCGCTGTGCATTTATTGCCGCAACACCTGCCCGAATCGAAGCCGCAATGCCTTCATCGGGCGGCGGCGCATCCACTACGGAAAATCCCATCTCCCGTGCTGTCGTACGCAGTGCAGTTTCATTCGTCACCACTGTCACATGGCAGAGATCGGTTACATCATTTGCCGCGTCAAACACATAGTTGTAAAGCGGACGATCGTGAAACAGTGCCGTTAGTTTTTTACCGCCGAACCGTCTGGACGCTCCCCCGGCCAACAAAATGAGATCGATCATTTTTTAAGCAATCCCAGAGCGATGTCCTCTGCACGAACCGGCAGCGTGTCAAACCACAGACCGGTTGCGTTATAGATCGCATCGACGATTGCCGGCGACGGCGTGTTGATGACAAGCTCGCCGATCGATTTTGCACCAAACGGACCGGTCGGCTCGTAACTGCTTTCAAACGCAACACGGATCGTATTCAAATCAAGCCGCGACGGAATCTTATACTGCATAAACGAATTGTTCTGCATCGTGCCGCGTTCGCTGTAACGGATATCCTCGTACAGCGCCATGCCGATGCCCTGGACGATACCGCCCTCCGTCTGCACGCGCGCGAGGTTTTTGTTGATGACTGTGCCGCAGTCGACAACGCCGACATAGTCTATAACGTTCACCTCGCCAGTCAGCGGATCAAGATCGATTTCCGCCATACCGACCATGAACGGCGGCGGAGAAACCGGCGAAGAGTGTGACTCGCTTGCCGACAGGCAATGATTATGTCCCTCGTAGCTTGCGTAGCCAATTTCGGAAATCGTGACCGAACGGTTTTCGTCAGCAATCACATAAACACGCTTGCCATCAAATGATACCTCATCCACACTGACACCGAGCATGGAAGCACCCATTTCTATGATCTTTTTGCGCAGACTTTCACACGTCTTGACCACTGCCATACCGGTCACATATGTCGTAGATGATGCGTACGAACCGGTATCATACGGCGACTGATCGGTGTCTACACCGCGCACTGCGATATTGTCGATATCACATTCAAGACAGTCTGCCGCCATCTGCGACAAAATCGTATCACAGCCGGTACCCATATCGGTACAACCGACCAACAGCGTATAAAATCCGTCATCATTCAAACGGATTTCCACACTGCCGATATCCACACCGGAAATACCGCTGCCCTGCATTGCCATTGCCACGCCGACACTGCGGATATGCCCGTTTTCAAGCACCTTGCGCGGGTATTTCTCGTTCCACTGCATCATTTCTTTTGCTTTCTGCATACACCGGTCGAGCGCACAGCTGTTGCAAGGTTCCCCGTAATAGGTGTGCATGATCTGTCCCTCTGCAACCATGTTCTTTTCACGGATTTCGCATGGGTCCATCGAAAGCTTCGCAGCAATCTCACTCACGGCTGCTTCCACGGCGAAAATGCCTTGTGTTGCGCCGTATCCGCGGTAAGCGCCGCCTCCCATCGTGTTTGTATATACGACGTCACACGCAAACCGTGCCGCTGAAAGGCCGCCGTACAGCGAAAGTGACTTGTGACTAACCAAACCGATTGTTGTCGGACCGTGATCACCATATGCGCCCGCGTTCGACAGCGCATATAAATCAATCACTCGAATCACACCTGACTGATCCGCACCAACACGCACGGTCATCTGCATTTCATGGCGCGGTGAGCCGTTTGTCATGCTCTCCTCACGCGTATAGATAATGCTTGCCGGACGTCCTGTTTTCATTGTAACAAGTGCGGGAAACAGCTCGCTCACAACGCTCTGTTTTGCACCGAAACCGCCGCCAATACGCGGTTTGATCACACGAATCTGCGATTTTTTGATTTCCAGCGCATTCGAAAGAATCCGCCGCACATGAAACGGCACCTGTGTGGAACTCACGACCGTGAGCCGTCCGTATTCATCAAGATAGGTAAACGTGCGGAACGTTTCCATCATCGCCTGGTTATTTGCCTTTGTATGATAGGTCCGGGTGCACACAACATCACATGCTGCCAGTTCTTTTTCTACATCACCGATTTCGAATACATCGGTGCTGCACAGATTTCGTTTATTGTCTGCACCCACCGGACAGAGCGCTTTAAAATCGTCCTCCGGATGAACAAGAATCGGATTATCCTTTGCCTTACGAAAATCAAGGAGCGGCTCGCGCACATCGTATTTGACCTTAATCATTCGCACTGCACGCTCTGCCGCCTGTGCCGTCTCCGCCGCAACGATCGCAACCGGATCGCCAGCACACCGCAAATGACGGTCGAGGATCAGCCGGTCATACGGGCTTGGCTCCGGATACGTCTGTCCTGCCGTTGTAAAGCGGGATTTTGGCGCATCCTCATGCGTGAGAATACACACAACGCCCGGCACTTTCATCGCTGCTGTTTTATCAATCGAGGTGATGAACGCATTTGCGTGCGGACTGCGCAGGAGTTTTACTACCAGCGCATTCTTAGGGATCTGGTCTTCCACATAAACCGGTTTGCCAGTCACAAGGCTCATTGCGTCCTTTTTGCGTACCGGCGCATTCACATATGCCATTCCTCAGCCCTCCTTTTTCGAAGTGAGATACTTGCGGATTGCGCGAAGCTGACTCTGATAACCGGTACACCGGCACAGATTTCCCGCTAAGTATTCACGGATTTCCTCATCAGTCGGATCATCAAGCTCATGCGCCATTGCAAGCACGTTCATGATAAACCCCGGACTGCAAAAGCCGCACTGCTCGCCGCCCTCGTCTGCCAAAAATGCACCGAACGCACGCGCTTCTTCCTCAAGACCTTCAAGCGTTGTCACCTGTCTGCCATTTGCACGCACTGCCAGCACACTGCACGAAAGCACCGGCTTCCCATCCAGATGCACGGTGCACAGTCCGCAGTTCGATGTTTCGCATCCTCGTTTGACGGAGAGACAGCCCTTGCTGCGCACATAATCAAGAAGCGGCAGATCGGGCGATATGTCGTCCGTATATTTTGTTCCGTTTACTGTAATCGTCACAACCATCCGCTATTCCTCCCTGATCGCATTGTACGCGCGTGTTAAAAGCACCACTGCCAGATGGCGGCGGTATTCCTCGCTTGCGCGCATATTGCTGCCAAACGAAAATGCGTTCACTGTTTTGCTGATCCAGTCAGGATCTGCCGGATCAAATGAAACAGCCATTGCACGGGCAGGACGTGCGCCCACAACTGCGCGGTATTCACCGTTTAACACACTCACCGCACAGGCAAGCACCGGAATATCGGTTTTTGTCTGGCGAACCGTCTGATAAACAGCACGGCGGCCGTTTTTCTTCACATACAAACACGCGAGCACATCGCGGTCAGGCTTCATCGCCGCATATTCACAAAGCGGCATCCGTCCCGCATGGGCAAGCTCCACTTCACAGTCGAGCGCCAGCAAAAACGTCAGAATATCAGAAAAACCGAACCGTGCCGCCAAGCTGCCGCCGATAGTCGCGCAGTTTCGAAACTGAACGCCCACGATATGGCGCACCATCTCATAAAATCCATCACCAAACGAAGCACGCAGCGCATCATTTGTTTCCACATCGCGCAGCGTCACCATCGCACCGATGCGGAATTCTTCGTCAAATTCTTCGATCTTATCAAGCGACAGTGCCGAAAGATCAATGAGTGTATGAATGCGTTTTTTGGAAAGCCGCAGAAAACAGCCGCCGCCCAGAATCGCATTCGCTTTTTTCTGATTGAACGTATAGGCCTCCTCCAACGAGGATGCCATCACATAGTTTTGTGCTGTAAACAAAAAACCGCCTCCTTTATCTTTTTTCCCAGTAAAAACAGGTTTCATCCAATAAACAAAGCTGCATGCCGTAAATCGGGCGCAGTGCCGAAAGCAGTGCCTGTCCGAACGATTCGTCCCGCTTGATGATCGAGAGTGTTCGGTTATGCAACAGATAGACCTCGTCCGCATACGAAAGCGCTAAATTCGGGTCGTGCACGCTTAAGACCGCACAACGTCCCGTTTTCTGAATCAGCGAGGAAACGAGTGTAAGATATTCCTGCTGATGTTTTACATCAAGTCCCGCTGTCGGCTCATCTAAAAGCATGAGCGGCGTGTGCTGCATCAACAGCCGTGCCAAACACACAAGTTTCTGTTCGCCGCCCGAAAGCTCCGAAAACATCCGCTCGCCAAACGACGCACAGCCGACCTCCGAAAGCATTTGTACTGCTTCACGGCGGTATGACTCGCCTGGTACCTCTGCAAACGAAAGATACGGCGCGGCACCGAGTGTTACAAAGTCGATCACCCGCATCGACGCCTGCGGTGTCTGCTGCGGAAGATACGAAATCTGTTTGGCTCGCACGCGCGGCTTTAAGGCTTCGAGCGGCTGACCGTCGCACTGAATGCCTCCGGCAGTCGGTGCATGCAGCCCTGCCATCACACGCAAAAGCGTCGATTTTCCGGAGCCGTTCGGTCCTAACAGAAATACCATGCCGCTTTCGGGAAGTGTAAACGACACATCGGAGAGCACTTCGCGCTTTGAAAATCCGGCACACAGCCCGTTTGCCGAAAACCTCAAAACAGACCGCCCCCTTTTTTCATTCTGCCGAATCGCACGAGCAATACCGCCAAGAATGCGGCGCCGAACAGTGAGGTAAAAATACTCACGGGAATCTCCACACCGGAAAGCGAGCGCGCACACAAATCCGCCAGTAACAGCAAAATCGAGCCGCACACACAAACCGTTCCTGTCTGCCCATTTAAGTCTTTTGGTCCCATCAAACGAACAATATGCGGCGCCAGCAAACCAATCCAACTCACGACACCGGCTACCGATACAACGGCTGACACCAAAAGCGTCGCACATGCAATCGTCAAAAGCCGCACACGTCCGGGCGAAACGCCGAGACTCTTTGTCTGATCGTCGCCGAGTGACAAGAGCCGCACGCGAAACCGCAGCAGATATAAAACAATTCCCGCTGGAACCGTCACCACAGTCACTACGATCACCTGCTGCCAGTTTGCGTTCTGAAAACCGCCCATCAGCCAATACTCAATGGCGGGCAGCTCATGCGTGGGGTCAGCCAAGAATTTAAGCAGCATGAGCACTGCCGACGAAAGACTTCCCACTACAATCCCTGCCAAGATCATCCCGACCACACGGTCACGCCGCACAAAATGCGCAAGCCAAATGCAGAACACGACCACCAGAATGCCGCACAAAAACGCGCTTGCCTGCACAAACAGCGCCCCTGCCGGCAAAAACAGGATTGCAAACACTGCGCCGACCGACGCACCGCTTGTCACACCAAGCACGTCGGGCGACACGAGCGGGTTTAAAAATACATTCTGAAACGCAAGGCCGGACAGTGCGAGCGCACCGCCGCTCACTGCCGTGAGCAGCGCACGCGGCAACCGAATCGAATAAAATACCGCCGACGCCATCTCAGACGGCGGATTTCCTGAAAGAACCGCCAAAATATCCGACACAGAAAGCGGATACCGTCCGATACAAACAGAAAGGAGCAATGATGCACCCCAAAGCAGGAATAGAATCCAAAACCGTTTGTTCATGCAGCACGCTCCTTCGTGTTGTATTATTTTGAATTGGTATTTTCTTATGCAGCTGTATCAACCGAAACGGAAATACCGAAATAATTCTGATAAAATTCCTCTGTCGCCTCTTTGACTTCATCTGCGGTTACAACGTCCGGATGCAGTGCATTGGCAAGCCATAAAACGCCCAACACACTCGATGCTGTCGGATAGTCCCACGGTTCAATATTGCTCGGGAACGTAAAGACACAGTTGTTTTTCACTGCATCAACAGAGGAGAATTGTGCGATAAAATCTTCTTTGCTGCTCTCGCAGTACGAAACGAGATACACCTGCGAAGGATTCCATGAAAGAAGCTGTTCTGCCGAGATCTCCACCCACTGGCTGTCTTCGATCGATCCTGCCACATTGACACCACCGCAGAGTGTAATCAGATCATCCTGATACATGCCTTTGCCAGCAGTCCGCAGAAGATCACTGCCCGCAAGATAGACGGTCGGTTTATCGGTGAGATCTTTTGTCCGTGCGGACACGTCTTCCATCACTTCTTTATAATAGGAGATAAATTCATCTGCTTTTTCTTCGCATCCGGTTGCTTTGCCGAGCATCTCGACAGTTTCTAAGAAGGTGTCGAGTGTCTCCGGATCAATCACGATCACCGGGATATTAAGTGCTTCAAACTGCGCTGCGGAATCGGCAAGTTTTTTCGGAAGTACAACCAGATCCGGCGAAAGTGCCGCGGTTTCTTCAACGTTGATGCCTTTGCCCGAACCGACTGCCGGCAATTCCAAAAATTCCGGCGCTGCCAGTTTATAAAGCTCGCGGGTATCCGCTTTCATTTCGATACCAACGACTTTTTCGCGTGCGCCGATCGCAATCAGCAGCGAGCTTGACAGATAGTAAGCAGAAACAACTTTTTCTGCCGGTTTTTCGAGTGTCACCTCACGGCCTGCATGGTCAGTAATCGTAATTTCTGTGCTCTGCACAGAAGATTCCGGTGTATTGGGGCTTTCCACAGTCTGCGGCGCTCCACATCCTGCCAGCATAGACATCACGAAGGAAAGTGCAAGAATCAGGGAAATCAGCTTTGTTTTCATCGAGTGATACTTCCTTTCTTTACTCTCTTTAATTTTATTATATCGGGATTTGTCATATAAAACAAGGGCTGTCCTCAACAAAAGACGCTTTCTGCGCCCAGCATTGAAGACAGCCCTGGGAATCCTGCCGTTATTTATTGATCTGAAGAAACGGTTTGTGCTTCTTCTTTTTTCTCTTCCTTTTTATCTTTTGGAAGAATCAAGTTTGCAACAGTTGCAATCACAAATGTCATAATAATACCGTTCTGTGCAAAGATCTGACCAACCCAATCAGGAAGAAGTCCGAGCGAATCGGGAACCATACCGATACCGACACCCAAACCAAGCGCAAGCGCCACAATCATGCCGTTGCGTCCGTCCAGGTTTTCACGCTGCAATGAACGCATACCGCTGACAAGAATCATCGCAAACATGATAACTGCTGCACCGCCAAGTACAGACTGCGGCATCACCGAAAAGATTGCGGACAGCTTCGGAATAAAACCGCACAGCAGCAAGAACACAGCTCCGGTCATGATGCAGAAACGATTGACGACTTTGGTGACTGCAACAAGACCAACGTTTTGGCTGAATGACGTATTCGGAAGCACACCGAATAATGCAGCAATCAAGCTGCCAACGCCGTCTGCAATGACACCGCCGGAAAGTTCTTTATCCGTTGGCTCACGGTCAAGGCCGCCGTTGGTGATACCGGAAATATCGCCGACCGTTTCGACCGCTGTTGCCACGAACATAATTGCCATTGCAATAATTGCCTGCCAGTTAAAAGACATCTCTACCGGAAGGAAATGCGGCAAGCTGATCCAAGGCGCTTCTTTGACCTGCGTAAAGTCAACCATTCCCATGCAGATTGCTACGATATAGCCCACCACAATACCGATCAGAACCGAAGAAACACTCATAAATCTTTTGGTATACTGTTTTAATACCACGATGGTAATGACGACAATCATGCCAATCAGCAAATGTTTCGGATCGCCGAAATCAGCGGCACCTGATCCACCTGCAAAATAGTTGACGCCAACCGGAAGAAGCGACAAGCCGATCGACATAATAACAAGACTTGTCACAACCGGCGGGAACAATTTCTTAAGCGGTTTAATGAAAAAGCCGAGAACGATCTCAAGCAGCGCACCGGTAAGCGATGCACCAATGATAGAACCGTATCCATATGTTGCGCCAATACTTTTACAAGTGCCGATAAAACCTGAACTGGTGCCCATTACAACCGGAAGTGCACAGCCCACTTTCCAAATCGGATACAACTGAATCAGCGTCGTAATTCCCGCAACGAGCATCGCATTCTGAATCAGATTCATTTTTAAAGTTTCATCCATATTGATCAATCCACAAATGATCAACAGTGGTGAAACATTTCCCAAAAACATTGCGAGCACATGCTGAATTCCAAGCGGAATCGCTTTTCTGAGCGGAACAACACCATTGAGCTCGTAAATACTGCCCTGTGCCTGTTTCATATCACAAAACTCCCTATTCTTTTTTGCGCGTTCTTTTCCAAGTTTTCCTTGTAAAACGAGCGCAGAAACATTTAGATTTTATCATACAGCACTTCGTTTTTCCAGATAATATTCATGTTTTCTTAACACAAAATTAAAATTCAGAACCATGCATTAAAACACGAAAATATAATTGTTTGTTTTTGTCGTTTTTTACGGCAATCTTTTTGTGGATTTTTGTAACATAGCGTGGTATCATGATTGGTGTTTGTATGGATAAAGAGAAAGGACTGTTTTCATGTCGATTCGCACGAATTTTAATCACACCATTGCAGCCAGTTATATTGGCTATGTTTCACAAGCGATTGTCAACAATTTTGCACCACTTTTATTTTTAACGTTCCAATCGACATTTTCCATTCCGCTTGAGCAAATCACAATGCTTGTAACCATCAACTTTGGTCTTCAGCTCTTTATTGACTTTGTCTGCGCAAAACTGATCCACAAAATCGGATATCGAACCGCAACTGTTGCGGCACATCTTTTTACAGCGGTTGGTCTTGCATGTATGGCAATTCTTCCGATGCTGCTCGACAATGCGTATATCGGACTTTTAATATCGGTGGTTCTTTATGCGATCGGCGGCGGTATTGTAGAAGTCGTCATCAGTCCAATCGTAGAAGCTTGTCCGACAAAGCACAAAGAAGCTGCAATGAGCTTGCTCCACTCATTTTACTGCTGGGGAAGTGTTGCGGTTATTTTACTTTCCACAGGGTTCTTCACTGTTTTCGGCATTTCATCTTGGCAGACACTCGCTTTACTGTGGGCAATCGTCCCTGCAATCAATGCAATCTATTTTGCACTTGTGCCTATTCGGACACTGGAAGAAAGTACCGGAACAACGCTGTCATTAAAACAGATATTAACACGTCCTGTTTTTTGGGTATTCATGCTGTTAATGGTTTGTGCAGGTGCATCAGAACAGGCAATGAGCCAGTGGGCATCTGCTTTCGCAGAAAGCGGTCTTCATGTTTCAAAGACAATCGGCGATCTTGCAGGTCCCTGCTTATTTGCTGTTTTAATGGGAACCTCCCGTGCGCTATATGCAAAATTCAGCGAAAAACTTGATTTGCGCAACGCAATGTTTGCAAGCGGAATCCTGTGTATCCTGTCCTATTTGATCGCCTCACTCTCTCCGATTCCCGCACTCTCACTGATCGGATGCGGTCTGTGTGGATTATCTGTCGGTCTGTTCTGGCCCGGAACATTCAGTCTTGCAGCCAAAACGCTTCCGGGAAGCACCGCGATGTTTGCACTATTTGCTTTAGCAGGTGATCTAGGCTGTGCAAGCGGTCCCACACTCGTTGGAACCATTTCAGGATTTTTAGGCGGAAATTTAAAATCAGGCATTTTGTTCGCCGTATGTTTTCCGATTCTCTTATGTATTGGTTTATTTCTATATAGAAAAAGAAACAAATAATTCTCGCATACTATATTCATTTAATTTTTTTAAAAAAACATATTGACAACAAAAGCCGAATATAGTATAATAACTTTCGTCGCTGAGAAAGACATCAAACATGTAATGATCAGTGTTCCGGTTTTTGGGCCTCTGTAGCTCAGTCGGTAGAGCAGAGGACTGAAAATCCTCGTGTCGTTGGTTCGATTCCGACCGGAGGCACCAATTTTGCGGATGTAGCTCATCTGGTAGAGCGCCACCTTGCCAAGGTGGAGGTAGCGAGTTCGAGCCTCGTCATCCGCTCCAATAAGGCGCTATAGCCAAGTGGTAAGGCAGAGGACTGCAACTCCTTCACCCCCAGTTCAAATCTGGGTGGCGCCTCCATAAAAACGCGTAACCATAAGGTTACGCGTTTTTTCTTTATAGACTTCGTACAAGAGACAAACTCTAAAAATTGCTGTTCCGATTTACATTCCAATTCTTCATACTGCTTTGCCGAATTTAAAGGAGCATCTTCCGATATCTATTTTATTTTTCCGTTGCTTTGCGCGCAAGAATACATTATAGTTAATCTTAGGTTCAGCAATCTGTTTTATCGAGTAAGGAGGCATGATTGATGCAAATCGAAGTCAAACATAAATATCTGATTTTTCCTGTGAACACCCTTTCTTCTTACAAAAAAATGATGATTTCCTGCGATAAAAAACTGGAATATACGTTGGATATCCGTCTTGATCACCTTTCTCCGGATTTTTACGCATATATTGACGTATCGCAATATATGGGCAAGATTCTATCTGTTTCAGTTGATCCGGAAATGGAATTTTCATTTGAAGAATCAGATACAATGAACATTCCATCCTTGTATCAAGAGCCGTACCGGCCGCAGGTGCATTTTACCACGAAAAACGGTTGGATAAACGATCCAAACGGCCTGGTTTATATCAATGGACAATATCATATGTTTTACCAGCATAATCCGTGCGAAAATAAATGGAACAATATGCATTGGGGACATGCCGTAAGCACGGATCTGATACACTGGGAAGAAAGAGAGATTGCGCTTTTCCCCGATAAAACCGGTGCAATGTTTTCCGGAAGCGCAATCGTTGACGAAAGAAATTTACTTGGCCTGCAGGCAGGCGACACACCAACTGTTCTTTTGTATTACACCGCGACAAATCCGTTCAGTCAATACATTGCGTATTCTACAGACTCTCTTAAAACAATCAAGAAATACAGTGGTTCTCCTGCTGTTCCGCATATCGTTGGTTCTAACCGAGACCCAAAGGTCGTTTTCTGCGAAGAGTGGGATGCTTACGCAATGGCTTTGTATCTTGAAGAGGATATTTATGGAATATTAAAATCCAACGATCTGCTTCATTGGAATCTTGTTCAAAAGCTTGCGCTGCCGGGAGACAACGAATGTCCTGATTTATTCCCTATTACTGCAGATGATGGAAACCGAAAATGGGTATTGATCGGTGCACACGACCGTTATATCATCGGTGACATGGGCGACGATGGATTTCATCCGATTCAAGAAGCACAATCCCTGCATTATGGAAAAAGCGCGTATGCAGGACAAACGTTTTCGGCTATGCCAAACGGCAGAGTAATCCGGATTGATTGGGACAAATGGGATATTAAAACGCCAAACATCTGCGGACAAATGAGCTTTCCTGAGGAACTCACATTAAAAGAAATCGACGGTATTTACTATGTTTGCGCGCACCCGATCAAAGAGATTGCATGCATCTATGATAAAAGCGAATTCATAGAGGGATTTACTGTACACGCAAATACCCCAAAAAGAATCCCGCTTACGCCAACGCCTTATCTCATCAAAATGAACATTGAGCCTGATACTTCAGCACAGCTTGCACTCAAAATTTTCGGTATTGATATTTTTCTAAACCAGTCAGATAACAGTATAAAAATAAGCGACAGTTCGGCGCCCATTACACTGACGTCAGAAAAATGGGAAATAATCCTGCTTGTAGACAGATGCAGCGCAGAGTTATATCTTGACGACGGGAAGATTTATCTTGGTACAGTAGATGAGAAAACATATTGTGATTATAATCTTCCCTATTTGGAAATGAGGGCGGACACGGATTGCACGATCAAAAATATGGAACTTCACTCTCTGAAATCGATTTGGGGGAACGAACATGAAACTACTTTCATTCGGTGAAATCATTTGGGACATCTATAGCCAAAATGAGCAGACTTTAGGTGGCGCACCGCTGAATTTCGCTGCTTATGCGACTCTGTTGGGAGACACTGCGTGGGTGGCTTCTTCTGTGGGAAACGATCCATTAGGGCAAAAAGCCATTGAACAAATCAAAGAACTTGGCGTAAAAACCGAATATATTGTAGTCTCAGAAGAAAAAGAAACCGGTCAATGCCGTATATCTCTCGATCAAAATGGGGTACCTTCTTACAATATTCTCGAAGATGTGTCATATGATTATATTTCTTTACCTGATAAATTGCCTACGGGCTTTGACACCATCGCTTTTGGGACGCTTGCATTACGCAGGGGGCATAACAGAGCAAAATTAAAAAATGTATTAATAAATAACAGTTTTTCTGAAATATATACCGATTTAAACCTTCGCTCTCCTTTTTACTCTGAGGAAAGCATTGATTTCTGTCTTTCCAATGCAACAATCGTAAAAATCAGTGATGAAGAATTGCCTTTGGTCACACAAACGTTGTTTCATGAAACTTTGAATTTGCAGGATGCGGCGGCTTCTATAACGAAAAAATATTCTCAAATAAAACTGTTGTTAATCACTTGTGGCGCAAAAGGCGCTTTTTGTTATGATTGTCAAAACGAAAAAACGTACAACTGTCCTTCGGAACCTGTTCCCGTCATATCAACCGTCGGCGCAGGAGACAGCTTTGGTGCAAGTTTTTTAACAATATATAATAAAACAAAAGACATCCCGTACGCTCTTAAAGTATCAGCAAAAATCAGTGCTTTTGTTGTCGCTCACAAGGAAGCCATTCCTGGAGCTGCTAAAAACTTTATCGAACATCTCATATCCGACAAAAAGGAATACTAATATCTGATACATCTCACAAATGACAAGGTTTTAAAGATCTCGGTTACAGAAGTTCGGCCTCCTGCTAAACAGCATGAATTATTTTTCTATTTTTAATACACAAAAAAGCATGAACCGCTCTGTTCATGCTTTTTCTTTTTATTTTCTATTCTGTACGCAATGCATCAGCCGGTGATAGCGATGATGCTTTTGCCGCCGGATAAACGCCAAATACAATGCCAATCCCAATGGAAAACAGAACACAGACCAAAACGGAAATCAAATTGATGGAAAACGGAATTCCTACCAAAACACATCCGATCGCTCCCAACGATGCTCCAAGCAGCGCACCCGCCAAACTGCCAAAGACAGAAAGCAAAAAAGACTCTGCTAAAAATTCAAATAAAATCATCTTTCGTGTTGCGCCGATTGCTTTTTTAATTCCAATTTCACGTGTTCGCTCCCGAACCGTTACAAGCATGACCGTCATAATCGAAAGTCCCGCAACAATCAGCGAAATTCCACCAATCACAGACAAAATCAACGTGACAATATCCATAATTCCATTCAGTCGATCTTTCTGCTGATTCAGATTCTCCGCCTGATATCCCGACGTGACACCCGCCTCTTCATCTAACGTAGACAGCACAGACGCACAAGCTTCCGTTTCATCTGCGTCCGCAGAAAGCTTCGCAATCACTTTGGTGATTTTCTGTCCGGTTAACGAAGAATATGGTGCGTATAAAAACGTAGGGACGACATCTCCCATCAATCCCTGCAAAATCGAACCACCAGAACGTACAACGCCCACCACTGTAAACGGCTGATATCCAGTATCTCCTAATAACTCTATCGTTTTTCCTACAATATTGGTTCGTTTATAATGCATTTGGGCAAAACTTTCATCCACAATACATACAGAAGCTTTCTTTCGCACATCTTCCTCAGTAATCAGACGGCCATGTACAATTTCAAGTGATACAATCTGAGCCGCATTACTGCCTATTCCCCATACAACAGACTGTGTCTTTTTCGAACAAACAGAAATTGGCGTCATCTTCGTAAGCAGTGGTGTCGCCTCATCTACATACGGATTTTCCTGTACAGCCGCAAGCAGCGTATCAGAAAACTCCTTTTGTTTGTTTTGTTCTGCCGCGCTGATACACAGTCCGCCAATTCCCATACTGTCAAGTTCTTGGTTGACTGCTTTTTTTCCCACCTCGCCGATTACTGAAACAATTACGACAGACAGCACACCAATCAAAATTCCTGCAATCGTCAACATTGCACGCACTTTTTTTCGGAAAATGTGGCGAAGTGCAAACGCAAAAACTTCCATTAGGACGCCTCCTTTTGTGTGACGAATGCACCGTCACGACGAATCAAAGAAGCTTCACCAATCAAAATGTCATCCTCCTCAATCCCACTCACAATCGCAACACAATCTGCAAATTCCTCTCCTGTCACGACATTGTGCCGTACGGCTCTCCCCGATTCATAAACGTATACATATTCCTCTCCATTATCATCCTGTAAAACAGCCTCATATGGAACGGTCAAAACGGCTTTGGCATCTTTCTTTTGAATTTCCGCTGATACGGAATATCCCGGACGAAGCTCCTTCGCATCAGAAGAAAGAACGGCACGCACCTGCACCACGGTTTGTTGCTGTGTCCCTGCAAGAACTTGCTGTGCAGCAGGTGCAACTTCTGCAACAAGTCCTCCGTATTGCTTGCTGCCGGTCGCCGAAGCCTTTATAATGACGCGATCACCCACTTCAACCGATTCAACCTCAGATTCATCTACTTCTAAAATTGCGACAAGCTCTTCACCACGGGCAATCACAGCTACAGTATCTGTCGTTGAAGCAACTTCACCTGCAAACACACCGGTTGACAATACGGTTCCGCCTGCGGATGCATAAATTGCGGATGGAATGACGGAAGATAGCACAGATTCATCCAAACTAATATTTGAAATCACATCTTTATACTCTTCCGGAATAATGCTGGCGGTTTGCGCCAATGTAAGAAGCATCTCTTTGGTTTGTACGACATCTACATATGCGACGACATCACCTGCTTCCACGGTATCACCCGGATATACTGCATATTCCTTGATTACAACCGGAAAATCAGGTGTGACATCAACCTGCATTTGTTTTTCAAGCCTTCCTGTTGCCAAAACACCTGTAGAAACATTGGTTTGCGTCGGATACAGAAAAGATACCGGTGTCACAGCCGAACTTACAAACGTCGGTAAAAGAAAACAAATCGCTGTCACCAAAATGGTAGGCAGCACAATCAACAATCCTTTTTTCAAACGGCACCCCTCGCTTTTTGCATGATATTCTGTATTTTATTGTTACAAAAAGCATGCGGTTTATGAAAAAAGAATCTGGTATCTTTTTTAAAAAACAGGGCAAGTTAATGGTAAAAGGAGTGATCCCATTGAATCTGATTACCTGTGCTGCAGATTGTGTGCATCAGCAAGACGGATACTGTCAGCTTTCAGGCGGCGCACCAGTTTCCTGTTCTGCTGCGCATGAATGCTGTCACTATCGAAAACAGAAACCCAACGCCCCAAAACTCTCCCGGTAAAAACAAAAAGATGCGGAAATCCGCATCTTTTTGTTTTATGCCTGATATTCAGAAATCTTAATCGTTTCAATGATAACGTCCGTTTCCGGTTTTCCGTTCTCATCAGTAGCCGCTCCCATGATTTCCTCTACAATATCCAATCCTTCATACACCTGTCCAAACACCGTGTGTACATTGTCAAGCCATGGTGCACCGCCTACTTCAATATATTTTTCCATCTGCTCTTTTGAATAATCAATCGGATCGTATCCATACATCGTACGAGTCGTTGTATTATAATAATCGAGCTCATCCTGACCGCTCATGGCTGGGCTGCACATAATGAAAAACTGACTGCCGTTTGTATCTGCACCCAAATTTGCCATAGAAAGTGCACCGGTAAAATTACGCAGATCATCGGAAAATTCATCTTCAAACGGCTCGCCCCAAATGCTTTCGCCGCCTGTTCCATCACCTGTAGGATCGCCGCCTTGGATCATAAAGTCAGCAATGACTCTGTGAAAGGTAAGTCCATCGTAATAACCTTCCTGTGCATGTGTTACAAAATTCTCAACTGCTTTCGGTGCCTGCTCTTCAAACAGCATCACTTTAATCGATCCATAATCCTTTACAACGATTTCTGCTACTGTCTGACCGTCTTTGGGTGATTCAAACTGAATCAATGACGAATCACTGCTGCATCCTGAAAAGGATATCACCAACACGACAAGCAGCAATGCTGCTAATATTCTTTTTTTAAAACGTTTCATACCTGCTCCTCAATTTCTCTTATGCACTTTGTTCTTCTGTCGCCTGATAGGTTGATAACTCAATTTTCTCAATTACCACATCAGCAAGTTCTTTATAATCGCCTGTTGTTTTCATCTCCGACAACGCATCCACCACATCAAGTCCCTCATACACTTGGCCAAATACGGTATACGCACCGGTATACTGTGGATATCCACCATGCTCTTTATACGCATTGATTACTTTCATTGGATATCCATATTCTTCCATATCATTAACCATCTGTGTCGTCGGTTCCACGTTTCCGATAATGAAGAAACGGCTGTCACTTACATAGTCTTGCGAAAAACGATTCTCTTGATATCCGAGAACAGATACCGCACCGCTGAAATGCCAGAGATTCGGTGTTGTTTCACATTGAATGGGTTTTTCATCCTCAGTCAATAATTTTCCGAGTACGCCCATCTCATCTTCTGCACCGGAAATAATCGTATGTTCCTCTGCTTGCGCAAAAATACGCATATTTGTAAAATATCCGTCATTTACAAGCTTTTTGAAATGCTCTACGGTATTCGGCGCTTCCTCTGGGAACAAAACCATTTTGATTGTACCAGCCGATGTTGTAATTATTGCTATTTCACTGCCTTCTTTGATTTCATCAAACTGGACAAAATGGATTTCACTCTCATCAATCGGTACTGCATCAGAAGACATACAGCCCGTCAGCAAAAAAACAGCCGCCAGCAAGCACAGTGCAATTCTTCCTTTTTTCTTCACTTTTGTTTCCTCCAATATTCAAACGAGTTTTTTCTGTAACCTGCAGAAAAAACTTTTTGTTCCACATGGATTTTATTATATCATACTCACGTGTTTCCTTGTCAAACGAAACGGTAAAAAAATATGAATAATTCATGAATATTCGGGAAAAATCATCCTTTTTTGCTAATACGGGTTCCTTGCCGTGTTTCTTCCACAACATATCCTTTCTGTGCAATTTCATCGCGCAGCTGATCAGCAAGGGCAAAATCTTTCGCCTTGCGTGCTTCAGTACGTGCCTGCACCAAATCGAGAATCTCCTGCGGAATCGGCTCTTCTTTCTTTTGATATAAAAGTCCTAAAACGCCGGTCAGCTCTTCAAACAAATCTGACGCCGCATTCACATACCCCTTTGTTTGCGCTTTGCTGCTCTGAACATTTGTATTGATCTCACGTACCAAATCAAAAATCACTGACAAAGCATCCGCTGTATTCAAGTCATCATCCATCGCTTCAATAAAACGGGTACGATAGGTTTCGAGTGACGCACGCTGTTCTTCCGTTAACGCGCCATCTGCTGCACGCTGTTTTGCAAATTGAAGATTTGCACGGCAGTTATACAGTCGTTCAAGCGATGCGGCGCACGACTCGACAATCTCCTGCGTATAATTGATCTGACTGCGATAATGTGCTTGAATCATCAAAAGCCGCAGCGGCTCATAGCCAAATTGTTCACCTGCAGCACGTGTTGTAATAAAATTGCCCAGAGATTTCGACATTTTTTTATTGTCGATATTGATGTATCCGTTGTGCATCCAGTAATTTGCAAACGGTGCACCATTTGCGCATTCACTCTGCGCAATCTCGTTTTCATGATGCGGGAAAATCAGATCCTGACCGCCACAATGAATGTCGATTGTCTTGCCCAAGAATTTTCGTACCATCGCCGAGCATTCAATATGCCATCCGGGACGTCCCTCTCCCCACGGTGATTTCCAACTTGGTTCACCCGGCTTGGAAGCTTTCCAAAGCGCAAAATCCATCGGATCTTCTTTCACAGAATTGACCTCAATTCTCGCTCCTGCCTCAAGATCTTCAAGCGGCATATGGGAAAGCTTTCCGTACTCTTTAAACCGATGCGTACGAAAATACACATCACCGTTTGCTTCGTAAGCATATCCTTCATCTACGAGTGTTTTTACAATTTTAATGATCTCGCCCATATTTTGTGTCACTTTCGGATGGACAGTGGCATCCATAACATTAAGTGCATGTGCATCTTTTAAATACTCTGCAATATATCGTTCGGAAATCACAGAAGATTCAACACCCTCTTCATTCGCGCGTTTAATGATCTTGTCATCCACATCCGTAAAGTTCTGGACGAATAAAACGTCGTATCCACGATACGTCAAATAACGGCGAAGTGTATCAAACACGCAGATCGGACGTGCATTTCCAATATGAATCAGATTGTAAACCGTCGGACCGCACGCATAGATTTTCACTTTTCCTTCTTCGATTGGAACAAACTCTTGTTTCTCTCTTGTCAGCGTATTATAAATTTTCATGTTCTTCATTCTCCTTTTTCAGATGATTCGATTGATGCCGCTCGCTTGCCTCACGAAGTGCACGCTGTAATTTATCAATTTCCATTTGCAGTCGGCAAAACTCAATGGAAACGGGATCCTTTATGTGAATCTGATCCATCTCTTCACAAATCCGCGCACCATTTTTTCGTACAATTCGTGCAGGAACACCGACAGCTGTTGAATCAGGCGGTACCTCATTGAGTACAACTGCACCTGCAGCAATGCGTGCATTATCACCAACCGTAAATGGTCCCAAAATTTTAGCGCCGCTGCCAACCAACACGTTATTCCCAAGTGTCGGATGACGTTTGCCGTGTTCCTTACCGGTACCACCCAAGGTGACTCCTTGATAAATCGTACAGTCATCACCAATTACTGCTGTTTCACCAATTACAACGCCACTGCCATGATCAATAAACAATCCTTTGCCGATTTGCGCACCCGGATGAATTTCAATTCCTGTAAACCATCTGCCGGTTTGCGAACACCAGCGTGCCAGAAAAAAGCGGTGATGCTTATAAAACCAATGCGCAACGCGATACCACATCACTGCATGCAACCCAGAATACAACAAAAATACCTCTACCGAGCTACGTGCTGCAGGATCGCGTCGTTTAATCGACTGAATATCATATCGTAACCGTCTAAACATAACTGCCTCCTTTGAAAAAAGAAAACCGCCTTCGCATAAACGAAGGCGGATGTTCCGCGGTTCCACTTCATTGTTTCACTCTATGCTCCGATAACGGGGAGAAACCGTGCAGCGATACTTCATCCTTCCCACTGCAGGCTCACAGACGCACTTCACAAATACCGTCGAACACGGCGCTTTCACCACTCGGCCGCTCTCTGTTGTTCTTGATCATTTGCTACTCTTTCTGTTCTTCGCCTTTTTGCTTTGTATGTAATCATAACACAGTTTTTAAAAAAACACAACGTCTAAAAAAGAATTATTCAAACTGGTTCACTAACTTTCGATTTTTCCACAGATATTCTCCGCCGGAAATCACCGAAGCAATCGCAGACAGCCACATCAGCGTTTCTGCAATCGCCGGAATCGACAGCCATTGCGGAAGAGATACAAAGTCAGAAATTGCGCAAAGCAGTAAAATAGCAATCAAACTCACCATTTGAATAACGGTTTTAATCTTCCCCAAAATTCCAGCTGCAATCACCGTACCGCTTTCTGCTGCGGCAACCAAACGAAGTGATGTCACCATGAATTCACGCGCAATCATAATCACAACCACAATCGCAGATACATAGGAAAGTTCTACAAAACAGATCATTGCAGAAAGTACCAAAATTTTATCAGCAAGCGGATCTAAAAACTTTCCAAACGTTGTAACCTGATTATTTTTTCTCGCAAGATGCCCATCCAGTGAGTCCGTAACAGATGCAAAAATGAATACAAGCAACGCAAATACATTATGATACGGAAACGCACCGATCAACAAAAAAGCCAAAAACACCGGAACAAGCAAAATACGCAAAATTGTCAGTTTATTTGGTGTATTCACACCGATTCCTCCTTATGCACGCTGATACGATACACATTCGCCGACGAGATCATAATCCATTACTTCATCAACACGCACCTTTACAAAATCGCCGGCAGTTAAATGATCTTCACTTGTGAAAAAAATCTTCCCATCTACATCAGGTGCATCGGCAGCAGTCCTGCCAAAATAGCAGGAGCCATAGCGATCATAGCCCTCCACGAGCACCTGCACACGTTCGCCGATCTTTTTCTCATTTTTCTGCTCCATAATCACAGATTGCTGTGTCATCACGATTTCTTCTCTGCGTGTACGCACGGATTCTTCCACTTGATCTTCCATCTGCGCAGCAGCTGTTCCCTCTTCCGGTGAAAATGCAAAGCAGCCAAGCCGGTCAAAACGTACACTGTCAATAAACTCACAAAGTGATGTAAACTGCTCCTCTGTTTCTCCCGGGAAGCCGACCATTACCGTCGTACGCAGCGTAAGTCCCGGAATTCGTGCGCGCAGCTTTTCAAACAGTGCGCGAAGTGATGTTTCATCCATCGGACGATTCATGCGCGACAAAATTTCGCCGCAGCAATGCTGAATCGGCACATCCAGATATTTCACAAGTTTCGGCTCTGTTGCAATCACGTCAATCAGTTCATCTGTAATCTTATCCGGATAACAATAAAGTGTCCGAATCCAACGGAGTCCGTCAATCTTACAAAGTTCACGCAGCAATTCCGCCAGCCGGTATTCTCCGTAAAGATCTTCCCCGTACCGTGTGGTATCCTGCGCCACTACAACAAGCTCTTTCACACCTTCTGATGCGAGCCATTTTGCCTCTTCCACCAGTTCTTCAATAGGACGGCTGCGGAATTTGCCGCGAATCTGCGGAATCGCACAATACGTGCACCAGTTGTCGCATCCTTCTGCAATTTTCAAATAGGAATAATACGGCATAGTCGTCAGCACACGTGCGCCGCCGAGTGCAAGCTTCTCTTTTTCATCATATGCACTCATGACCTCGCCTGCTGCTGCTTTTTTCACGGCTTCGCAAATTTGATCATTTGCACCGATTCCAAGCACAACGTTCACTTCATCCATCTCTTTTAAGATTTCATCGCGGTAACGCTCTGCCAAACAGCCTGTCACGACGATTCCTTTAATTGTACCCTCTTTTTTAAGCTGTGCCATTTCAAGGATATTTTCAATTGCCTCTTCTTTTGCAGATTGAATAAAACCACAGGTGTTGATAATAACAACATCACTCTCAGATACATCCCCGACGAGTGTAAATCCTTCCTGTGCCAGTGCTGCAAGCAAATGCTCTGCATCCACCTGATTCTTTGAACATCCAAGCGAAATCATTGAAACTTTGACCGCCATAATTTCCTCCATCTATTCTATCGTTTATTCTTCCTGTTCTTCTTCCTGTTCTTCTTCCCATTCAGGATATCGATCGATTGCGGCACGCACATCATCAAACGAATAACCGCGACGCACCAATGCTGCCACAAGCTTTGAACGATTTTTATAATCACCGTCAAGCAGATGCGTATACTTTTTAAAAATAATCTCACAAATCTGCATGACCGGATCGGCTCCAATCGACAAAATTGCCTGTCTTGCCATTTCCTCGTTGATTCCACGACGCAAAAGTTCATAAACCGCGCGCCGCTGTCCCATTTTTTTGGTTCTTACATAATACGCTGCAAGCTTTTGTGCACACGCTTCGTCGTTTAAATATCGCTGCTCTTCTAACAGATTGCATACCCACTCAGCTGCCTGCGGTGATACCGTGCGGCAAAGCTTATCAAACAGTTCTTTTCGTGTGTGATCCCGATAACCAAGCAGGTAATACGCTTTTTGCTTTGCACGACAGCACTGAGAAGAAAAATCAAGTGCATTTAACAGCTCGGAATCCACCTCAGCGCCTGCATGAATATGGTGCGCAGCAATGACTTCATCCTCAAGTGTACAGAGAAAGCCTTCTTCTGTATACAACCGATGTTTTCCTGATTTTTTAGCAGGTTCCAGTGCCGTGATTCTCATTCAAAATCACTTTCATCTGCGTCGATGTCAATATCCATATCAAGTTCCACAGGAGACGCTTGAATCACCGGCGGTTTTGGCATCGATACAGTCGGCGTGTTGCGGCTTTTATCCATCAGTTCTTGACTGTGCGCACGCACTTTATCTGCAATCTCCTCACAGAGCGCCTCATTCTCTTTTAAGATTTGTTTTACCTTATCTCTGCCCTGACCGAGGCGTTCGCCGTTATAGCTAAACCATGCACCGCTTTTTTCAATGATATCAGCTTCAACTGCATAGTCGATGATTTCACCTACACGTGAAACACCTTCACCATACATGATATCAAATACCACTTCTTTAAACGGCGGTGCCACTTTATTTTTCACAATCTTACATTTTGTCTTGTTACCGATAATTTCCGTACCGTTTTTGATCGCCTCACCGCGGCGCACTTCAATTCGAACAGACGAATAGAATTTGAGCGCACGACCGCCCGGCGTCGTTTCCGGATTTCCATACATCACACCGATTTTCTCACGCACCTGATTGATAAACACCGCTACGCAATTAGAACGTGAAACAACAGATGTTAGTTTTCTTAACGCTTGTGACATCAAACGTGCCTGCAAGCCGACATGCGCTTCACCCATCTCACCGTCGATCTCCGCCTTTGTTACCATTGCAGCAACGGAGTCCAATACAATCACGTCAAGTGCGCCCGATCGAATCAGTGCTTCCATAATTTCGAGTGCCTGTTCACCAGTATCCGGCTGTGAAACAAGAAGCGAATCGATATCAACACCCAGTGCTTTTGCATAAACAGGGTCAAGCGCATGCTCCACATCGATAAATGCAGCTTCGCCGCCTTCTTTTTGTGCCTGCGCGACAATTTGAAGCGCAACCGTTGTTTTACCGGACGATTCCGGACCAAACACTTCGATAATACGTCCGCGCGGCACACCGCCGATTCCCAGTGCCATATCAAGGCCGAGTGAACCAGTGGAAATTGCGTCCACCTGCATCGTTGTCGCCTGTCCGAGCTTCATCACGGCGCCCTTTCCATATTGCTTCTCAATCTGGCTGATCGCCGTCTCAAGTGCTTTTTTCTTATCCTCCGCAGTCACCTGAAGCTGAACCTGCGGTTTTCCCTTCTGTTTTGTTGCCATATTGCTTCTCCTATCTATATATACTGTTTATGCTTTTCAATTATTCACATGAGCGGCAGGCCATCTGCCAAACACCACTCGTATTATACCACACAGGTCCTTTTGTGTGCAAATATCCGTAAAGCCATGCTCCGAAAGGATCTGTGCCACTGCATCGTGCTGTCCCATTCCGATCTCATAAAAAAGCCATCCGCCCGGCACTAAATGAGATTTCCATTTCTCCGTAATGGTACGATAGAAAAAGAGTCCGTCTTCTTCTCCGTAAAGCGCCATCTCCGGCTCAAACGAAACTTCACGCTGAAGCGTTTGCATGTCCGACTTTGTCAGATACGGCGGATTGGATACGATCATATCATACATTCCTGTACTGTGCGCGCATACATCCCATAAGACTGCACGGCAATTTGCCCGATTCTTTTGAATATTTTTCTGCAAATAAGAAAACGCTTCTTCACTTTTTTCATAGCAATCCACCGGGATCTGCAATTCACAGGAAAGTGATATACCAATGCAGCCGCTTCCAGCGCACAAATCTGCAGCATTTTTCATTTGATATTGCTTTGCGCATAAAATCGCTGCTTCCACTAATGTTTCTGTATCTGCACGAGGAATCAGTACACCTTTTCCGACTGAAAAATCCCTGTTAAAAAAGCTCCATTCGCCGATAATGTACTGCAATGGCTCACCATTTTTTCTGCGATCTAAACAGGAAAGATATCGATTCGTTTGCTGTTCGTTCAAACAAATCGTATCACATAGTACATCGATTCTTGAAACTGACGCACAATAAGAAAGCAGCTCAAACACTTCAAATGACGCGCATTCACTCACAGTCGAAAGCGTTTCACATCCGATTTGGTACGCCTCAAGCGCTCTCATATTTACCACTGATCCTCTTCTCGGTTTTTCGGCAGTACCGGTACGAGTGAAGCAATCGCCACCTCAATCTGACTATCATCCGGTTCTGCTGTTGTCAAATGCTGCATACACATTCCCGGCCATGAGATGATACGCGTTACAATATTATCATATCGTCCGGCCAACTTAATCAGTTCATATCCAACGCCCATAATGAGCGGGAGCATAAGAATTTTAAGCAGCATACGAATCAGCATGCTATCCCATGTTACCACTGAAGATACCACGATACTGATAATCAAAATCAGAATCATAAAACTTGTTCCACAGCGCGGATGAAACCGCTTTTGTTTGCGTACATTTTCAACCGTCAAAGGCAGTCCGTTTTCGTAACAGAAGATTGATTTATGCTCTGCGCCATGATAACAAAAAACGCGTTTCATCTCTTTCATTCGCGAAACTGCCGCTAAATATCCGATAAAAATTGCCATTTTGATGATTCCTTCCAAAATGGACTTAAACACGCCAAGCGGTATCAGCAAATCAATTCCTTTTACAATCAATGCCGGTACCAAAATAAACAACAAAATACAAAGTGCAAGACCCAACACCATAGAAATGCCCATCAGCACTTTCATCAAATGCTCCCCGAACACTTTCGTGAGCCATTGTTCAAATTTTGATTCCGGTTCGCTGTCCTCCTCATCTGCCATTCCTGAAATCTCCGCCGACTTGGCCAGATAGCGATATCCTGTTACAATGCTCTGCACAAACATGACAACGCCGCGCACAATCGGAATTTTTGACGCAATACGTATCCCTTTTCCAGTATGAATTTCTTCGATCGAAACATCAATGTCCCCATCTGGTTTACGCACCGCCATCGCGGTGTGGGTGATTCCGCGCATCATCACACCTTCAATCAGCGCCTGTCCGCCAATGCGGCTTTTTATCACTTTTACTTCTTCATCCATCTGATTTGTTTATGTCCTTTCTTTACTGATTTGTCTCAGTTTGTTCTGTCGGTGTCGTGATCTCGGTTTGCCGTATCTCACCTTTTTTCAAATTAACAGGCAAAAGGATCGTCACTGTCGTTCCTTCACCAAGCACACTTTCCAGTTGAATCTCACCGTCATGCATCTGCACAATTTCATCTGCCACAGCAAGTCCGATTCCGGATCCACGCCGCGTATGATTTGCCTTAAAAAATTTCGTTTTAACTTTCGGAAGATCCTCCGGTGAAATTCCGCATCCTGTGTCTGATACAGAAATGGAAATCATGGATTCCTGCATTTTCGCAGAAATGGTAACAGTATCACCGGAATCACTGTATTTTAGTGCATTGTCTATCACGTTGATAAATACCTGACGCAGGCGATTTTTGTCACCGAACATCGGCATCATCTCTTCCGGCTCTTCATATACGAGGTGAATTCCTTCACGTCTTGCACGTTCTGCAAACATCAGCACAGCATCCTCAAGTTCAGCCAGCACATCAATCGTACTCTTTACAAGCGTAAACCTGCCGCTCTGCATTCTTGAGAAGTCCAGCAACTCCTCCACCATGCCGGAAAGTCGTTCTGTTTCACCTGTAATGATCCGCATTCCTTTTTTCATTGTTTCTTTATCTTCGGGTGAATCTCCAAGTGTCATCAGCGTTTCGCTCCACCCTTTAATTGCAGTAAGCGGCGTACGAAGCTCATGGGAAACAGAAGATATAAATTCATTTTTCATGTCTTCTGATGCTGAAATTTCAGACGCCATAAAGTTGATGACATCCGTTAAATCACCAAGTTCATCATTTGATTTTTTGACAATTCGTGTACTCATGTCACCTGTCGCAAACCGTTTCGCTGCCGCACTGACTTCACGTACCGGAATAACAATGGATTTTACAAAATAAAGTCCAGAAATCATCACAAGCGCAATGACAATTAAAGCAACCAAGAAAAACACCAACACATAAATGATCAAAAGCGTGTTAATATTTTCAAGCGATACAACATAACGAATCGCAGAATACTCCGTCATTGTATTCGGAAGCATCAACGAAACTGCCATGATACTTTCGCCCGACTGATTTTTGCCGACATAGTATCCCATGCCATCGGCACTGGTCATAGCCTCCGTGTAATCGGGCATCGTTTCCTGTCTTGTATAGGAAAATCCGCTTGAAGAAAGTGCGACCTGTCCGCTGTGATTGATTGCAGTAATCTCAAATTTATCCTTTTCCTCAGAATTTTCTACAATGTCACGCAGCTCTGCGGTGAAGTCCACGGAGTTATCATCTGCAATGCGCAGCAGAATGCCTGATACCACGTTCACCCGTGAAGTAATCGCAGAACGCACAGATGTATAATAAAAATTCTGAATTGCAAACGTAAATGCAACGGCTGCCAGTAAAATAACAATCAGAATCACACTTAAACTATTGATGATCCATCGCTGCGTGATACTTTTTACCGCCATGTGTCTGCTTCCTCTCTTATGTTTTACTCTTGCCACTTGTATCCATATCCCCAGATCGTCAACAAATGTGTTGGCTTAGACGGCTCATCTTCAATTTTCATACGCAACCGCCGGATATTGACATCCACGATTTTCACATCACCGTAATATCCTTCTCCCCAAATTGCAGAAAGAATCTGATGTCGTTCCAGCGCCACGCCCTTATTTTTAATAAACAGCTCCATGAGTTGATACTCCACCTGCGTCAAGTCAACCGGAACGCCGTTTTTGGTTAATGTTCTGCTTTTGGGATTTAAAATAAAAATTCCAGATACAATCGGCTGTACTGCCTGATTCATTGATCTTGACATCGAAACGCGGCGATAAATCGCGTCAACACGTGCTACCAACTCCGACGGTGAAAACGGTTTTACCACATAATCATCTGCGCCAAGCATTAGCCCCCGTACTTTATCCATTTCCTGTGTTTTTGCTGTCAGCATAATAATTCCAAGATTATCACTGCGTGAACGCAATTCTTTGCAGACTGTAAACCCATCAATTCCCGGCATCATAATGTCCAAAAGCACAACATCAATCTCGCCGTTTTCTTCTTCAAACAGCCGCAGTGCTTCCTCTCCATTTTCCGCCGCAATTGTCGTATATCCGCTGCGCTGTAAATTGATGACCACAAAATCGCGAATTGCCGCCTCATCTTCGCAAACAAGTATCTTTTTCATGCAAACTCTCCTTTTTAGCGCGCATACAATTTAAAATTCATTTTAACGGTTTCCTCATCAATCAGCAATGAACGTGCCGACTCCGATAATGCAGAAGCATTTGGAATCTCGCATACATATACAAGCTGCCCATTGTTTTGCAGCAGGATATACTTACTGTTTTCTTTATATTCATTGCTTTTAAACACGTAAATCGATAAAAGTTTTTCTTCCGTAATCTGTCCGTCTGCATAATAGACAAAAGACAATTCATTTGTATTCGCAGAAAATACAGGCGTGACCTGATCTTCCCAAGCATCCGGCAACGTAAACAAATAGCCGAGCGAATAAGAAACATAAGTAAGGCTGCTGCGCACAAGTTCTCCGGACTCATAAACATACCATTCTGTCAGTTCTTCCTGAGAATGTTTTTGTTCCGTTTCATATCCAAGTGCCGTTTGATGAACCGGAATTTCAATCACACCATCTCCATTGATGTCCATCGAAACTGCGCCAGAACTCCTAACAGTGTCGGAAACCAAATTGATTTCCTTCTGTCGATCATACAGTAAATTTTCAAGAGTTCCCGTCTTTTTGTCATAAACAAGAATTTCCGTTGTACATTGATTGGATCCACGCATGCCGTCTAAATAAAACGCGTTGGTTTCATCTGAAAGCTTTCCGACAATCAAGTGGTAGTATGACGTGACATTTGGATCAACCGAACAACTGCCAATTAAATGAACGCTTCCATAACTATAAATTTCATATAATGAAGCAACCGATCCTGATTTAGCTGTATGATCTAGAGAAATGGATAAAATTTCAGCATAACCGTTCTCATCGATATCTGATACTTCATAACTGTCGCAAAGGATCGGATCATCCGTCTGAACAAGCCGTCCATCCTGATACTGATAAATTAAAACACTCTTTCCGGACACAGAAGACGCTGTGACCCCTACCACAATGAAGGTGTTCATATTAGACTGCACGAAATTTACTTTCTCAATCTCATTTGCTGCAATTCCTGCATCATAAACAGATACCCATTCTCCATCGCGTTGGTCGAGTACATTGATACGCAATGTATTGGTCGCATTGACATTATCCTCGCGCATATAAAAAACAATTGCTTCCTGCGTAGATTCATCATCAATGTTGTTGATTAAAAATGCAGAGGTAAAATCACCCTTACGCGGATATACCAAACGAATATTACTTCCTGTGCTTGCTTGAAGCGCTGTATAAATCTCATTTTGCTGCTCAGAAAGTTTCGGCGGCTTTAACAAATCCTCAATTCCCGTTTGTGTGTAATTGCATCCGGTCAACAGGAACATCACAACAAGACACGCTGCAATCAGCTTTTTCCTCATTTTCTGCCGCCTCCTTTGCACAACGATTTTTATTGCGATAATTTAGTTTCATTATATCATAAAACAAATCAAATTCCTATGGTGAAAACAGAGAAAAACGATTGTTCTTTTTTACATTTTTATGAACAACTCGCCGAGTGTTTTTTGGGAACGCAGTGGATATCGGCCTTCGTTTTTATCTCTTTATATAAAGAAATCAAAAATAGGACGGATTCGTTTATCAAACGCTACCGTCCTATTTGATTCGATATCCAAATTGTTCTAAAGATTCATTTGGCTCACTGCATATTATTCAATGTCTGCTTTTGTGTCAAACACCAACAAATAAACACCATACGGCCGCATGACAAAAGAATCTTCAGCAGGCAGATCTTGAATAGATACATGCTCTGGTTTTTCAATACTATTTTCAGATTCCGGTGATTCCGCAAATACACCAAACAGTTTACGAGGAACAAACTGATCCCCAATATGAATGGTAACCTGTGTCGGTTCTTTTGAAAAATGAGCGATCTTTAAAAGGATTGTACCATCTTTACAAATTCCAGCAGTTGCTCGTATCTGCGCTTCTCCTGTAAAAGAATCTACTGCTACAGTCGTCTTCACAATTTGCTCTGCACGATGATGTGAAAATAGTTTTTGCACATGATAGGAAGGGATTCCAAACACATGATCATCCTCATAGCAGATTAAATTCACCGGCCATTTTCGATCACGCATATGGCATAAAAGCGGTGCATAAGATGCCATCTTCACAAGGTCACCGTTTTCCTCTAAATGAATTAAGAACGCCGCCTCTGCGCAAGCCGCTGCCATGTTTCCGATTCCCACTTCCTGATTCGCCGCATACTCTCCGACATAAACCCCTTTTCCATTGCGCGGGTAGCGGTCATACCGATGTGCCATCGCAAGGAAGCGCTCCGGTGTTACATAAAAATGCTCGTCGATCAAATCATAAAACGCCGGCTGTTTTGCTGCATTCTTGTCTACATGATAATCATTGATAATGTAAATTAAAGAAGGAAACCGCTGTTTTAACGTATCAATAAATCGTTGATACCGTACGAGATATTCATCGCCCCAGTTCTCATTTCCGATTTCAATATAAGCAAGCGGAAACGGTTCCGGATGACCTGCTTGCGCACGGCGAGCTGCCCATTCACTGGTCAGCGGATCACCGATCGCATATTCAATCGCATGGATCGCATCATTTAAAAATTTCTCTATCTGTTCATCGGTTCCATACTCCGGCGCGCGACACTGACACGACATGCCGCAGTTTACGACATATAGTGCTTTCGCGCCGATATCCTCACAAAATGTAAGATACTCATGGTATCCGATTCCATCGCTTCGCCGATATCCCCATAGATTGTAACATCCTTTTCGATCTTCTACAGGCCCTAACGTATCGGCAAACGAAAACGCAGTTTCAAGACAGATTCCCTCTACAATACAGCCGCCGGGAAATCGGAAAAAAGAAGGCGACAGATCTGCAATCATTTGCGCAATTCGCGGATTCATTCCATTTTCACGATTCTTAAACGTCTGCTTTGGAAACAACGATACAAAATCAAACATCAACACACCATCTGAACCGGCAGTCAGTGTTAGGTGACATCCATTGGCATGCTTAGAAACTGTAAGGGTTGCCGAGATCTTTGAAAACGCCTCACCAACCGCTGTAACTTCACAAGAACCGACCGTCTCGCCATAGGGGGTCTCAATTTCTGCATGCAATGATGAGATTGTACCGCGTACGATCATGGTTAACCGGTATTCTCCCGGAAACACTGTCATTCCCCAATAGCCGGTATTATAAACCGTGACTGTTCCACATGTTGTATTCTCCGCAGTCATCACAAGCTGATTCGGCACATCATGATTTCGCGGATTTTCAATAGAACCATACATGGTTCCATTGGCATGTCCTGTCGTCCGCAGATGCCATCCGGGCAGCGGGTCATCAAGCTTCCATGGTTCTGTCTGTCCATTTTCAGTTACAGCGCGATCTTGGTACCACGCTGTCCCCTCAGGGATTCGCGCATCCATGAAATTTCGATTTCTGACAAGCTCGGCATATAATCCGCCATCACCCGCATGATTGATTTCTTCAAAAAATACACCATAAAAATCCGGCGATAACGTGCACTTCATTTGATCTGGATGCACCCGAATATTCGCAAAATTCATAAAACCCGCCCTCTTTTTGACTCAATTTATTTTAATCATAACAAATCCAAATCAAAAGTCAATTCTCAATTCAGCAATTTTCTTTGCAAAAAACAACAATGCACAGCAACTGGGGCGGTCGCTGTGCATTGTTGTTCAATAGGTATTATTGAGGAGGGGTGAAAATTTATACTTTTAGCTTGCCTTAAAAGTATGGTTTTAGTATAGCACTGATTTTTCTTTAGGGTGTTACTCTCGTATGAAAAGATCATGAAGTTTTCAGCAATAAATTATGATCTGATGTTCATAAATAAGACTGTTGACAAACACATGTTCGCTCTATTATAATAAATAATAGAAAATTAAGAACTTTACAGGAGTGTAGACCGATGAAAGAAATTTGTCAAAAAATTTATGCGCTGATCAAAAGCGAAGCTGGATCAGCCGGAACACTCAGCGTTCGCGATATTTGTTCTCGTCTTCAAATCAGATCAACCTCAACTGCACATCGATATTTAAATGAACTCGAAGAAATGGGACTCATTTGCCGTACCAATGATAAACATCGTTATATCACACTTCCGTCTGCCCCTACCTGCCAAGTTCCTGTACTTGGCACGATCACTGCCGGTCAACCAATCACTGCGATTGAAGAAATCGAAGGCTATATCCCGCTCTCTAATTTTTCAGGTGATACCTCGGAATTATTTGCACTCAATGTACATGGTGACAGTATGATTGAAGCCGGTATTTTAGATGGCGATATTGTTGTTCTTCGTCAGACACCTGTTGCTGAAAACGGACAGATCGTTGCAGCAATGATGGATGGTGAAGCAACTTTAAAACGTTTTTATAAAGAAAATGGTCACTTCCGTCTTCAGCCGGAAAACAGTTCAATGGAGCCTTTTATTGTTGACGAAGTCGTTATTTTAGGAACACTTGTCGCTTTATACCGTCGATACGACTAATCATTCTCACTTTCTAAAGCATACCACCAAAAAGGGAGCATTTATATGAAGCATCTCAAAAAAATGATTGCGCCAATTATTATCACGGCAATTACCGTGGTCTACTTGATCGTATTTGCCGGTTTCTTTTTATTCGCTGTGGGCATTCCGCTGTGGATCAAAATTACCGGCGCACTATTGTGGTTCTTTTTTGCCGGCATGAGTATTTTTGTTTTTATTGAACGCATCAAAGAAATAAGGAGCGGAGAAGAAGATGATCTTAGTCAATACTGATTATATCTCTGGAAAAGAACTTGAAATGATTGGTCTGGTAAAAGGCAGTACCATTCAATCCAAAAACATTGGACGCGATATTTCGCAGAGTTTTAAAACGCTGATCGGCGGTGAGCTCAAAGCGTATACACAAATGATGAATGAAGCACGTGCACTCGCAACCAAACGAATGGTTGAGGAGGCAGAGGCACTCGGTGCAGATGCAATCGTTAACGTTCGCTATGCTTCTGCAGCAGTGATGGCAGGTGCTGCAGAAATTATGGCCTATGGCACAGCCGTCAAATTCAAAACGGTTTAATCTTTCTTTTGTTTCGCACTTTACAACGGCAAAAAAGTATGATATAGTAAATAACAATACAAAATGCAATGAAAGGGTTTCGCTGATTCAACATGCCACAGAGAGCCGCGGGGTGGTGGAACGCGGTGCGGACGGAATTAGCTTCTCCCCCTGGAGCAGCCGGCTGAAACGTTTTACGGATTAAGTCAGGACGGGGTTCCCGCCGTTATCAAGGGATGGTATTCCAAAATGGGATGCCTCGAGCGGGCGTATTTCGCCAAGAAGAGTGGTACCGCGGAAGTGTCAGATCATAAGCTTTCGTCTCTTGCATAATGCTGGAGATGAAAGCTTTTCTTTTTGCTTTACTCCGGCAAATAGCTTTTATTTAGATATTAAGGAGGAATACGGACAATGAAACTTGCTTTTTCAACACTCGGATGTCCCGATTTTTCGTGGACTGACATCTATGCAATGGCCAAAGATTTTGGATTTTCAGGTATCGAGATGCGCGGTCTTGCCGACGAGACCTTTTCTATTCATGCCAAACTGTTTGAAGCAGATCAAATTGACAAAACAATCGCACAATTAAAAAAGAAACGGCTTGAAATCTGCTGCTTATCTTCAGGATGTTCGCTGCGGTTCCCTGAAAAGCGTGAAGAAACGATCCGCGAACTGCGTACATATATTGATCTCGCCGCAAAACTTCACACACCATTTATCCGTGTATTGGGCGATCTGACCGCTGCACCAAACGGCGAAGTTGATGACAATGTTGTATTGTCCGCATTAAAAGAACTGATTCCTTATGCTGAGGAAAAAGATGTCACATTGCTTGTTGAAACAAATGGTGTTTATGCAGATACTGCACGTCTTCGTGACCTGCTCAATCAAATTGAGAGCGACTATATCGGTGCGCTGTGGGATCTGCATCATCCTTACCGTTATGCAAATGAAACGCCTGGCCAGACCGTTCAGAATCTCGGCGCATATATCAAATATACGCACGCCAAAGATTCCGTCATCGAAAACGGAAAGACCGTCTACAAGATCATGGGTGAAGGCAATCTTCCCATGAAAGAAATGATGCAGGCGCTCCGTTCCATCAACTATGAAGGCTATGTGTCGTTGGAATGGCTTAAAAAATATGCGCCGGACTTAAGCGATCCGGGTATTGTGTTCCCGCATTTTGCAAATTATATGGAACAATATATGGATGGTCCGCATGAAGTGCGGCGGTTATACGACAACCATGCCAAAACCGGAAAATACGTATGGCCGAAAGAACATTTGATTGACCTGACATTCCCGCAGGTACTGGATCGAATGGTAGAGGAATTTCCTGATCAATACGCATTCCGTTATACCACGCTTGACTATACACGTACCTATTCAGAATTTCGCGATGATGTGGATACCTTTGCCCGCTCATTGATTGCAATGGGTGTTCGGCCGGGCGACCATGTAGCAATTTGGGCGACCAATGTGCCGCAATGGTATATCACATTCTGGGCAACAACAAAAATCGGCGCTGTTTTGGTCACAGTAAATACTGCGTACAAAATTCACGAGGCGGAATATCTGCTTCGTCAGTCTGACACTCATACCCTCGTCATGGTAGATGGTTATAAAGACTCCGATTATGTTGCAATCATCAAAGAGCTGTGTCCTGAGCTTGAAACCGCACGAAAAGGTCAGCCACTGCATATGAAACGACTCCCGTTTTTACGAAACATCATCACCTGCGAATCAAAACAACCAGGCTGTTACACATGGGAAGAAAGTCTGGCACTTGCACAAAATGTGCCGCTTGAAGAAGTTTACCGCCGCGCTGCTGCGATCAACAAACATGACGTATGCAATATGCAGTATACCTCAGGAACCACCGGATTTCCAAAAGGCGTCATGCTGACCCACTATAACGTCGTCAATAACGGCAAGGCAATCGGCGACTGTATGGACTTGTCAACTGCTGACCGCATGATGATCCAAGTGCCGATGTTCCATTGTTTCGGCATGGTGCTTGCGATGACCGCTTCGATGACGCACGGCACCACGATGAGCCCGATTCCGGCATTTTCACCACGCAAAGGTCTTGCCTGCATCAATCAGGAAAAAATCACGGCCTTTCATGGCGTTCCGACGATGTTTATCGCGATGCTCGGACATCCCGACTTTGAAACAACCGACTTTAGTCATATGCGTACCGGCATTATGGCAGGAAGTCCGTGCCCGGTAAAAGTCATGCAGGATGTCATCGAAAAGATGCACATGTCTGAAATCTGTATTACTTACGGACAGACAGAAGCTTCTCCGGGCTGTACTATGAGCAAAACAACCGACTCCATCGATGTACGTGTCAACACGGTCGGCTCTGCGATGTTTGGTGTCGAATGCAAAATTGTTGACCCGGAAACAAACGAAGATCTGCCGGATAATGTAGACGGCGAATTTGTCGCACGCGGCTACAATATCATGAAAGGTTATTATAAAATGCCCGAAGCAACGGCCGCTGCAATCGACAAAGATGGTTGGCTGCACACCGGCGACTTGGCGCGCCGTGACGAAAACGGCAACTATAAAATCACCGGACGAATCAAGGACATGATTATCCGCGGCGGTGAAAATATCTATCCGAAAGAGATCGAAGACTTCATCTATACACATCCGAAAGTGTCAGATGTACAGGTGATCGGTGTTCCGGATAAGCAATACGGTGAAGAAATCATGGCATGTGTCATTCTAAAACCGGGTGAGCAGATGACAGAAGAAGAACTCAAAGAATATGTCCTCTCTCACATGGCAAAACACAAAGTGCCGCGGTATGTTTCGTTTGTCGATGCTTTCCCAATGAACGCTGCCGGAAAAATTTTAAAATACAAAATGCGCGAGCAGGCTGTCCAAACTTTAAAATTACAGGAAGCCAGCCGCATTGAAACCGCATAAAACAGACATAATAAAAGAGCAGTGCATTTTTATGCACTGCACCTGTAAAATGAAAGTAGACACTCACAAAAGTGTGGGTGTCTACTTTTTTCGTAGTAAAATAAGAGAAAAAGGAGGAATAGGAATGGGAAAGAAAGGGACACCACATCGGAAGTGGAGCAA
>CALXAM010000037.1 GCA_944386285.1 uncultured Clostridia bacterium
CTTGCTCTTTCGTGATGCGGTTGCCAAACCATCTCGATTGTAGCACGGAGGTTTTATTTGCCAAGGCTTTTTTTATTTACCCCTGGTAGAACCAGGGGTTTTCTTAAGCCTAAAGGCACTAAGAAAAGAGCCCGGAGCGCGAGATGGCTCCAGGCTCAGCCTGGTGCGGGCGACAGGAATTGAACCTGCATGGAAGATTCCGCCAGATCCTAAGTCTGGTGCGTCTGCCAGTTCCGCCACGCCCGCAAACGAATGAATATAAGTATATCATATTTATTCGTTTTGTCAATAGAAAACCGTTATCCTTTTTGACGAGTCACTTTTTTTCGAATAAAAAAGATCCATACGAGCACGGTGCCAACAATGCCGCCGCAGGTACCGCCGATAATGTCAGTCATGGTATCAATAAGGCTGCCTTGTGCTTGGCGTCCTAAGAGCATATCACCCGAAAACTCCCAAATCTCCCATACTGCTGCGCAGCTGACGGCAAACAGAAAACAAACAAGAAGCGTCACGCGGACAGGAACCTGCTCGCCCTCTTTTAAAACAAAACGGCTAAACAGATAATGCGCTAACAACGCGAGCAAGACGCCGCTGCACGTGTGGAGAACCAGATCATAGAGCGGAAAGATCTCATAAAAATGAAGACAGGCGCCTAAGAACTGAGCAAAAAATGTGAAAATGAGAATGCCTAAGTAATAAACCGAGTCAAATGAACGTAAGAACACAAAGAACGCAATGCTTGCGCCAAGTGTCAAAAGGATCGAATCCATTCCCACCTGTTTGACTGTGAGCGTGTCAACAAAAAACCAAATACAGTAAAACAGAAAAAAGAGAATAGAAGCGATCAGATTGGTACGGTTCGCCTTTTTCAAAAAATCAACTCCTTTTTGTTATTATTATATCGCGAATACAGAAAAAATGAATGTTCTAACTGTGAACAAATCATCATACAATCGGGTGTGAGGACAAGGAGGTGGTTTCATGGAAGATTCCTTTTGCGAGGCAGTACGGTTGCTGCCAGCTTTTTTAAAAGAACCGCTGCTGTTAGCCGCTGAGCGCACCGGCAGTACCATTCGGGAAGTAACCATCCGTGCAGGTGTACCGGTGACCGTTTCTTCATCGGATGGCGTCCGGTTTCTTCAGAAAAACGGATTTTTGACAACGATGCCGCCGGCGAATTGTTCTGTTACATTCGAGCAGGTACAGGAATGTTTGCGTTGCTTCACTGAATATTCACTGCAGAGCGCGCAGCCACAGCTCAAGCAGGGATTTCTAACACTGCGGGGCGGCCATCGTGTGGGCATCGCAGGACGAGCCGTTATGCAGGGAAAAGAGATTTCGTATATTAAAGAAATTTCTTCAATCAGTCTGCGTGTAGCACGTTCTGTTTACGGGTGCGGGAAAAAGATTTTGTCTGAAGTGTATCGGAAGCCATCTGTAAAGACTCCATCCGTCTTGATTGCAGGACCGCCGGCAAGCGGAAAAACAACGGTACTGCGTGACGTTGTCCGTGGATTGGCAAGCGGCGCGTGCGGTCAGTTTTACCGCATCAGCGTCGTGGACGAACGATCAGAGATTGCGGCGACATATCATGGAAAACCGCAGCACGACTGTGGCATTACGTGTGATGTATTAGACGGCTTTTTAAAAGCGGATGGGATGCAGATGGCACTTCGGGCGCTCTCTCCGCAGATCATTGCAGTGGATGAGCTCGGCGGTGAAACAGACGCACAAGCTGTTTTACAGGTGATGAGCGGCGGAGCCGCCATTCTTGCGACCGTTCATATGAATGGAATCGACGCACTGTATAAAAGACCATTTTTGGCACGCCTTTTGAAAGAAAAATGTTTTGACTTTATTGCGCTATTAAAAAGCGCACAGACACCGGGCGAGATCTGCACGGTGGCGGGAATGGATGAATGGTTAAAGGAGGGTGGAAAATGAATGCAGCTGCGGGTATCATACTGGTTTGCGGTGGGATTTTATGCGGATTTTATGCGGCATTTCGTTACAGCAAGCGCGTGCGGGAGCTTTGTGCGATGGAGTCTTTTTTTGCACAGGTTCATGCGTATCTTTCGTTAGAACAGATGGCGACAGGTGAGTTATTTGACAGACTGAGAACACATTCCTGTGCAAAAACGCTTTGGTTTATTGAAAAGATTCATGAAGCATTAAAACAGGGAATCATGTTTCCGGATGCGTTTTCGGCTTCTGTTTATGACTACCGAAAGACAAGCGCGATGACGAATGATGATTTTTTATTGCTTGAAAAGGCAGGGGGACTGATTGGATCTTTTGATTTGGATACACAGCTTTCAGGAATTTGTTCCCTGCAAAAAATGACAGCAACGCAGATTGAAGAAGCGAAAACGTTTCTGAAGACCAAAGGAAGGCTGGTACGGTCCGCCTTTATTCTTTCCGGAATTGCGGCGGCGATCCTGATTGTATAGCGAAAAGAGGACGGTTCATGGATGTCGATTTGATTTTTAAGATTGCAGCAGTCGGTATTGTGGTTGCGGTTTTGCATCAGATACTTGTTCGGTCGGGAAGAGAAGAACAGGCGATGATGACAACGCTCGCAGGATTGATTGTCGTTTTGATGATGATCGTGTATGAGATTAAAGATTTGTTTGACGTGATAAAAAATGTGTTTGGGTTGTGGTGAACGGGAATGGAAATCTGGCAATCAGCAGCACTTGCGGTCACCTCCGCACTATTGTGTTTGGTTTTGCGCCAATACCGTCCGGAATTTGCATTGGTCATGGCTATTTTATGCGGCGTGTTTTTGCTTTCCTCTGTGATCACACAGCTTTCGCCGGTATTTTCAGGACTTTATGAATTGGCTGAACAGACAAATGTAGCACCTACATATTTACAGATTGTCATCAAATCCTTTGGCATTTGTTATCTGGCGCAGTTGGCGGCGGATTTGTGTCGGGATGCGGGACAAACTGCGATTGCTTCAAAGATTGAACTGGCGGGACGTGCAGCTGTCCTTGTTCTGGCAATGCCGTTATTCTTTGAAATCATGAAACTGGCTGTGTCGATGATCGCGTCAAAATGACAGGAGCAACGAAATGAAACGAGTATGGATGATAGGGGTTCTTTTGTTGATGATTTGGTTTGCGCCGGCAGTCTGTGCACAAGAACCGGATTTTTACGCATCATCAGGTGCAGATGAACTATTTTCCGTTTTACCGGAGGATGCACAGCAAATTCTTTCGGAAAACGGCATTTCGGGCGCAGACAGCGACGCAATGCTGTCACTTTCGTTCGGCGATTTCTTTCAAATGATCGGCAATCAGATTGCATTAAAGGCGAAAGAACCACTTTCTTTATTCGCATCCGGCGTTTCTCTCGCGTTGCTGTGCGCATTGATTGCAAGCTTAAAACCCCCGCAGTCGGAGAGTGCAAGCAGGACGTTTGACGCAATGGCAGTTCTTGCTACGGCGATTTTATTGCTGACGCCGGTCAGTCAAATGTTTTCGGCGGCGGCGGATGCGCTTTGCGGTGTCAGCGATTTTTTGCTGGCATTTGTTCCGGTTTATGCGGGAATTTTGACAGCGACAGGACAGCCGCTCAGCGCTTCGCTTGCGCAGTCGGCACTGCTCGGTATTTCGGAAGTGGTTTCTGTTATCAGTACGACTGTTTTGGTCCCGCTTTTAACGATCTATCTTGCCATGTGCATGGTGGGAAGTATCAGTCATGCGTTTTGTATCGATGGTATCATAGACGGTGTTAAAACAGTGGTTACGGTCAGTCTGGGAGCATTGTTGACGGTGTTTGTCGGCGTGCTTTCTATTAAGGGGGTCCTTGTACAGGGAGCGGATAGTGTCGCGATGAAAACGGCGAAATTCGCAGCGGGAACCGTATTTCCTGTGGTGGGCGGCGCTGTTTCGGATGCGCTTTCTTCGGTTCAGGGAAGTCTTTCGCTGATGCGTGCATCGGTGGGGACGTTTGCGGCGGTCGGTGTTGGCGTGTCATGTTTACCTCCGCTGCTTTCACTGCTGCTTACACAGCTTGCGCTCAGTTTCGCGTCCGGCGTTGCAAAAATGCTCTCAGCAGATCGGGTCGCTTGCGTGTTAAAAAGTGCGGCGGGCGCCATTTCACTGCTCAGCGGAATTGTGGCGGTTTTTGCAGTTTTGGTCATTGTTTCGCTTGGAATTTTATTGCAGACAGCGGGAGGATAATCAGATGGAATCAATTCGTGCCATTGCGCTTTCTCTTTGCGCAACCGTCATTGTCACCGCCATTTTCTTTTTCATTTTGCCGGATGAAAAATTTCGGGGTGTGTTAAAGTTTTCCGTGAGTCTGTTCTTTTTGTGCGGTCTGGTTGCGCCGTTTGTGCAGGGAGATCTCTCTTTTTCGTTTGAACTGCCTGCTGCTGCGCAGGAGAATCCAAACGAACAGACAACAGAAGCCGCTTGTACCTATTTTGTGCAACTGGTCGAGACAAATATCGAACAATCGCTTTATACGGCAGCCGAACAAGCCGGATGCGAAGCACAGCAAATAAAGGTGCAGGTTCATATCGAGGAGGATGGGTGCATATATATTGATCAGATCATCGCCGTGGCAAAAGAACCGCAGAACGAACGCACGCTTTTTGAATGTATCCGTACACATACGGGGGTTTCGCCAGAGAAAAGCTTTACGTAGGGGAGAATAAACAATGATGGAAGGATTGCGGTGGCTTGAGGATTCGTCAAAACGAAAGTGGCTGATCGGCGCAGGCGTTTTGGTGATCGCGTTGATTGGATTGTCGGTCTTTTTTCCGAAGGAGAAAGAACAGACGGCCGACGTAAAACAGCAGGAAGCGGAGGTGAAGGAGGAAACTAAAGCATACGAGGAAGAACTTTGCACGCGGGTGGAGAACATTGTAAACTGTATCAGCGGCGTGGGGCAGTCGCATGTCAGTGTCACACTTGACAGTGGGGTCGAATATGTCTACGCGGTGGAACAAAAGACAGATACCGATACGACCAGTCAATCCGATGCAACATCTGAGCGTGCTTCCAGTGAAAAGAAGCTGATTTTGGTTGACGATCAAAACGGCGGGACAACAGCACTTTTGCGGACAACAAAGCTTCCGAAGGTGCGCGGGGTTGTCGTTGTCTGTGACGGCGGCGCAGACCCGATGGTTGTGGCGAATGTAACCGAGGCTGTAAAAACGGCGCTTGGCATTTATTCTTCACAGGTTTGTGTGGTAAAACGAACCGATTCAACAGTGCTTAAAGGAGTGACAGAGCCATGAAGGCAAATGTGATTATTGGGAAAAAACAGATTATCATTACATCGCTGGTGCTGATTTTAGGTGCGGCGATCTATTTAAACTGGCAGTTTGCCGATGTTCCACAGGCGGATTTGGAAACGGGTGTATCGCTTGAACAGACATCAGAGCCTGAAACGGAAGAAACCGCAGCGGGAGAAGAAACAACTGAAGAGGATCAAAAGGTGTTAGGTGAGGCCGCTTTGGTCAACGCACAGACGATTTCCTCGGAAGAGTATTTTGCGTCCGCACGTCTGGCACGTGACAAAGCACGGGATGAAGCAGTTGAGACCATTTCTTCGATTTTAGACGATGAGGCGATGACGGAAGCAGACAAAAAGGAGGCAAACGCCAAAGCACTGGCGCTTACCGATATGATCGAGGCGGAGAGCCGCATGGAAAATCTCATTAAGGCAAAAGGATTTTCGGAATGTATGGTGTATCTTTCAGAAACCGGTGCGAACGTCGTTGTGAAAAGCGACGGACTGACACAGAGCCAGGCAACACAGATTAAGAACATCGTTGTGAGCGAGGGAAGCGTAAAAGGCGAAAATATTTCAATTACCGAAATAAAATAGTGGTTGTGTCTTTTGCGATTTATGGTATAATAAAGACAGTACGTATGTACTGTCTTTATTTTGTTTATGAAAAGACGGTGCATTTCGTTTTGAAAGTAACCGGAGGTGCAATATGACAAAAACAACCACACAAACACAAAACAGCCTTCATATCAGTGAGGGTGTCGTTCTTTCCATTGTGACAGAAGCGATCAAGGAAGTGGATGGCGTTTTTGCGCTTGCAAATCTGCCGAATTCGTCCAAATCAAAAAAAGTTGCGATTTCACTTTGTGCTGACGCAATTCAGATTGATATCGGCATTGTTCTTTTGACGGGAATAAAGCTTAAGGATGTTTGCGAGCAGATTCAACGGACGGTTAAAGATTCCGTACAGACAATGGCGGGCGTAACAGTATCAAAGGTGAATGTCTTTGTAACAGGCGTTTGCACCGAAGCTAAACAGTGACTTGCGGCCCTCTGAGACTCCAGAGGGCTTTGCTGTTTTGTTAAAAAAATCAATGAGGATTGAGGAGAATCACGAATATGACAAGACACCAGATGCGCGAATCCATTTTTCTTTTGACTTTTGAACGGATTTTCAATGATGAGCCTGTCGAAACGATTGTTGAAACCGCGAAGGAATGTGAAACCGTACCGGTGGACACTCGCGTCATCGCTTGGTTTGAAGATATCTGCAAAAAGCAGGAAATGATCGATGAGGAGATCAAAAAATATTTAAAAAATTGGACGATCACACGAATTTCAAAAGTGTCGCTTGCGGCATTGCGTGTTGCGATGTATGAGATTTTATTCGTTGAGGATATGGAGTTAAACGTTTCCATCAGCGAGGCGGTAAAACTGACACAGGAATACAGCAACAAAGACGACGTTGCATTTGTAAACGGCGTGCTTTCAAGTGTGGCGAAAACACGTTCATGAACGGCGCGTATTTAGGAATTGACACAAGCAACTATACGACCTCTGCGGCGCTTTATGATCCGTCAAGCGGCTGTGTCGTTTCGAAAAAGAAGCTGCTGCCGGTTCAAAAAGCGCAGTGCGGACTGCGCCAGAGTGATGCGGTTTTTTTGCATGTAAAACAGCTTCCGGAGGTGATCTGCGCACTGCGACAGGAAACGGGATATACTGTCCGTGCTGTCTGCGCATCGAGTGCGCCGCGTCCGGTGGATGGATCGTATATGCCGGCATTTTTAGTCGGGATGTGTGTTGCACAGTCGGCGGCGTTACTGCTGAATGTGCCGTATTATACCTGCTCGCATCAGGAAGGACATATTATGGCGGCGCTCTATTCCGCGGATGCGCTGTCGCTTCGCAGCGCGCCGTTCTATGCGTTTCATGTTTCCGGTGGTACGACGGAATGTTTGTCCGTTATACCGAATGAAACAGGCTTTTTAGTTGAGAAAATTGCAGGAACACTTGATTTGAATGCAGGTCAGCTGGTTGATCGTGTAGGCGTCATGCTTGGCATGGGATTTCCGTGCGGAATGGAGCTTGATCGCCTGGCGCAGTCGTATGAAGGAAAGCTTCCGCCGATACGGGTTCCGATGAAAGGGGCGGACTGCCATTTTTCCGGTGCGCAGAATCAATGCGAGAAGCTTCATGCATCCGGTGCACCGGATGCCATGGTCGCGCGTTATGCGATTTCCTATATCGGGAAAGCAGTTGACAATATGACGGCGCAGGTACTCGCACAATACGGACAGCGTCCGGTCGTCTATGCAGGCGGAGTGATGTCTAATTCTATGATTCGTGCATGGATGCAGGAAAAATACGACGGATATTTTGCGGCGCCCGCGTTTTCATCCGACAATGCAGCCGGTGTGGCGTTGATTGGCGCGTTAAAGGATCAGGCAAATGAATGAAGCAATTACCGTATCGGCATTAAACCGGTATTTAAAAGTAAAATTTTCTTCCGATCCGAATCTTTCTTCTATTTCGGTACAGGGAGAAATCTCCAATTTTAAACATCATATCAAAAGCGGCCATTTCTATTTTACACTAAAAGATGAATTCGGCGCGATTCGTGCCGTTATGTTTAAGAGTAATGCGTCGCGTGTTCCGTTTGTGCCCGAAGACGGCATGAAAGTGATTGTGCGCGGCTCGGTTCAGGTATACGAACGGGACGGCATCTATCAGATTTACTGCGAAACAATGGTGCCGGACGGCATTGGTGCGCTGTACTTGGCGTTTGAACAGCGGAAAAAGAAGCTTGAAGCCGCCGGACTGTTTGATCCGGCACATAAACGGCCGCTTCCGGCGTATCCGCAGTGTATCGGTATCGTTACCTCAAAAACGGGTGCGGCGCTTCAGGATATTTTAAATATTCTAAGAAGACGATATCCGATTGCACGTGTGCTCTTATTCCCGGTATTGGTGCAGGGAGAATCCGCACCGCAGTCGATTGCAGCTGCGATTCGCGAGGCTTCAGACTGCGGTCAGATCGATGTGATGATTGTCGGACGCGGCGGCGGTTCCATGGAGGATCTCTGGGCGTTTAATGATGAAAATGTGGCGTATGCGGCGTATGAGTCGCGTGTGCCTGTGATTTCCGCGGTGGGGCATGAGGTCGATTTTACCATTCTCGATTTTGTTGCCGACCTGCGGGCGCCGACGCCTTCGGCGGCAGCGGAGCTCTGCTCACCGGATATTATGAAAATAAGAGAGCGTATTGCTTTTTTGAATACACAGCTTTTGCGGCTGCTGCACAATGAGATGATAAAAAAGGAACAAAAGCTTTCGGTGGTACAGACAAAGCTGTTATCCCTCTCGCCGCAGGAGAAAATCAAGGCGGGGGAACAGTCGCTTTCCATGCTGCAAAAGCGGCTTTCGATGGCGGCGGTTCGCCGCTATCAGTCACAGAGCGAGCGTCTTTCGTCTGTGGCGCGTACGCTTGAGGCGGTTAGTCCGTTAAAAGTACTTGCGCGCGGTTATTCCATTACGATGATGGAACAAAACGAAGTGCTGTTCAGTGCGGGAGAAGTACTGCCCGGGGCAAGAATCCGCACGATTCTCTCCGATGGAGAGCTTTTCTCCATTGTACAGGAAACGAAACAGAAAGCGGTGAAATCATGAGCGAAAAGAACAAGGAAATGACGTTTGAGCAGGCGATCTCATCGCTTGAAGAATTGGTAAAACAGCTCGAAAGCGGGGAGCTTTCGCTGGAAGAGGCGATGAGTCAGTATGAGCAGGGCGTAAAGCTTGCGTCCTACTGCACAAAGAAGTTAAATGAAGCAAAGCTTAAAATAGAGGAGCTGAAACAGCCCAATGATGAAGCAGGAGTATAAAGAACGGTTACAGGCGGTTGCCGATGCGGTGACGAGTCGCATTGATACATTGCTTGCGCCTTCCGGTGCGCCGTATGATGAATTAAAACAGGCGATGGCATATTCCGTCAATGCAGGAGGAAAGCGAATTCGCGCGGCGCTCGCCGCAGAATGCGCACGGATGTTCGGTGCAGCGGAAGACGTTTGCATCGAAATTGCCTGCGCGGTGGAAATGGTACACACATATAGTTTGATTCATGATGATCTTCCGTGTATGGACGATGATGATCTGCGCCGCGGAAAACCGTCTTGCCATAAGGTGTTTGGCGAGGCGACCGCACTGCTTGCCGGTGATGCACTTTTGACGCTGGCGTTTTCCGTGATTGCTTCCATGCCGCAAACCGTTTCCGCAGATCCGGCGAACTGTCTGCGTGCATCGCAGATTCTTTCTTCATTCGCCGGGATAGATGGCATGGTCGGCGGCCAGGTCATGGATTTACAAAATGAAAATGCTGTGGTTCCGGCTGAAACATTAAAACAGACCAATGCGTTAAAAACATCGGCACTTTTGTCTGCGGCATGTCAAATGGGCGCTGCGGTTGCGGGCGCTTCAGAGGAAATGCTCGCGTGTTTGTTTGATTATGGATATCATCTGGGACTTGCGTTTCAAGTGATCGACGATATTTTGGATGTTATTTCTACCGAAGAAGAACTCGGCAAGCCGATCGGCAGCGACGACCAAAATCATAAGACGACGTTTGTATCACTGCTGTCGCTTGAAGGTGCAAAAAAACTCGCAGAGGAACACACCAATCAGGCGGCGCAGGCATTGAAAAAACTGCCGGACCCGGCGTTTTTAACGGAACTTACACAGGATCTATTAAATCGACGCGCATAAAGAACAGGAGGGTGACATGGAGAGTATCAAAGAATTGTTTTCAAATTATGTGCTGAATGTTGCACTGCTGGCTTGGTTTTTGGCGCAGACTTCAAAGACGATTATCAATCTTTTGAAAACAAAAAAACTCAATATGGAACGTATGATTGGTGCAGGTGGAATGCCAAGTGCACACTCGGCTTCTGTTTGTTCACTGACCATCGCACTTGCGAAAAGTCAGGGCTTTGCGTCGCCGCTGTTTGCCGTGGCGTTTCTGCTTGCTGCGATTGTTATGTATGACGCGATGGGTGTGCGGCGTGCAGCAGGTGAACACGCAAAAGTAATCAATATGATTGTCCGCCGTGACTCCACAGGAATTACGTACAAGCCTAAGAAAAACGGCGAACTTAAAGAATATTTGGGACATACTCCGTTTGAAGTACTGGGCGGCGCACTGCTTGGTATTTTGGTCGCGCTTGTTGTTCCGATGCATTAAAAATAAAAACCCACACAGGAGGAAGTATGACGAAACCGATTCTTGATATGATCCAATGTCCCAAAGACTTAAAAAAGCTGACCGATCAGCAGCTTTCTACCCTTTGTCAGGAAATCCGGAAGTTTCTTGTATCATCGGTCAGTCGTACGGGCGGACATTTGGCGTCCAATTTGGGCGTTGTGGAGTTGACGGTGATGATTCACCGTCTGTTTGACTCTCCCCATGATCATATTGTTTTTGACGTTGGACATCAAAGTTATACGCATAAGCTGTTGACAGGAAGAAAAGAGGCATTTTCCCGTTTAAGAAAAACAGGCGGATTGTCTGGTTTTCCCCGTCCGGCGGAAAGTGTCCATGATGCATTTATTGCAGGGCATGCGTCGAACTCTGTTTCTGCGGCACTTGGCATTGCGCAGGCAGCATTGCTTCAAGGAGAGGATTCGTATACGATTGCAGTGATCGGCGACGGTGCATTAACCGGCGGAGAGGCATATGAAGCACTTAACAATGCGGGTCGCAGTGGGACAAGGCTGATTGTTGTGTTGAATCATAACGACATGTCCATTTCCAAAAACGTGGGTGCCTTTGCAAAATATTTGTCCTCACTGCGGTCGAGCCGGCGATATTTACGGATGAAGCGGCACGTGGAATCCGTGTTGCTGCATACGCCGCTTGTCGGTAAACCGCTTCATGGATGGCTGCGCCGCTCCAAATCGATTTTGCGGCGTGTGGTGTATCCCTCAACCTTTTTTGAAGATATGGGGTTTCATTATCTCGGGCCGATTGACGGACACAATTTAAAAGACTTGGATTCTGCACTTTCCCGTGCAAAAGAGCTTTCTGCGCCGGTTGTGGTGCAGGTCGAAACCGTCAAGGGAAAAGGATACTTATCTGCGGAAGAAAATCCGGGAGAATATCATGCGGTTTCTCCTTCGACTTCTTCTGGGAAAAACTATTCGGAAGTAGCGGGCCGCTTTTTGTTGTCACTTGCAGATCAAAATGACAAGATTTGTGCAATTACCGCCGCAATGAAATATGGTACAGGCCTTCAGTATTTTGCGGCATCCCATCGGGAGCGCTTTTTTGACGTTGGCATTGCGGAAGAGCATGCCGTGACGTTTGCCGGCGGCCTTGCCGCAAACGGGATGATTCCCGTTTTCTGCGTGTATTCAAGCTTCTTACAGCGCGGATATGATCAGATCATTCATGATCTGGCGATTGATCACCGGCATGCGGTGCTGTGCGTCGATCGTGCAGGTTTGGTCGGTGAAGACGGTGAAACGCACCAGGGTGTGTTTGATGCGGCATACTTGTCGCAAATTCCGAATATGACGGTGTATTCCCCCGAGGGATATGAAGAGCTTCGTCTGTGTCTTGAACAGGCGGTTCGAAAGGAAACCGGGTTGGTTGCTGTGCGTTATCCGCGCGGCAGCGAAAATCGTGCACATACATTGCTGCCTGACTGCAATTTTCAGTTTGTAGAAGATGACGCGGACACACTGCTTGTTTCCTACGGGCGCAGTTTTTCTGAATGCGTCAAAGCGAAAGAGCAGATGGATACGTCCGTTTCGCTGCTTAAACTTACAAAAATTGCACCGATTGATCCGCGGGCTGTCATGCGTGCGATGTCATATCAGCGGATTTTGTTTGTGGAAGAAGGCATTTATACGGGTGGCATTGCACAGCAGTTTGCAAGTATGCTGCTCGAACACGGATATCATGGAAACTATCAGATCTTGGCGATTCGTGGGCAGTTTGTGCCGCACGGCGCGGTAAAAGATCTGCTGCATCAGTTAAAGCTGGATGCGCAGGGAATTGTAGAAGCATTAAAACAGGAGGAACCATCGAATGAGTGAAAAAAAGCGGCTGGATGTGCTGCTTGTGGAACGCGGGTTTGCGCCGAGCAGAGAAAAAGCGCGCGCGTTGATTATGGCGGGTGATGTGGTCGTTGACGGCGAGCGATGCGATAAAGCAGGGATGAATGTTTCATCAGACGCAGAGATTCGTTTGAAAGAAAGTGCACAGATGAAATACGTAAGCCGCGGCGGATTAAAGCTTGAAAAGGCGATGGCGCTGTATGCGCTTGATCTGACCGATAAAGTGTGCATGGACATCGGTGCTTCCACCGGCGGGTTTACCGATTGTATGCTGCAAAACGGCGCACAGAAGGTGTTTGCCGTTGATGTCGGATATGGACAGCTTGCATGGAGCCTGCGTACAGATGCGCGCGTTGTCAATATGGAACGGACCAATATTCGCCATGTCACAGCCGAACAGATTGGTTGTTTGCTGGATTTTGCCTCTGTCGATGTTTCGTTTATCTCTTTGACACTGGTACTGCCGGTGCTCTATTCACTGTTGCGCGAGAATGCAACCGCATTGCTGCTTGTAAAACCGCAGTTTGAGGCAGGGAAAGGTAAAGTGGGAAAGAAAGGCGTCGTGCGTGATATTGCGGTTCACCGCGAAGTGTGTCAGAAAATCTATGCCTTTTTACATACGCTGCCGATGTCATTAATCGGCGCAACCTTTTCTCCGATCAAAGGGCCGCAGGGAAATATTGAGTATCTTTTCTATATCAAAAAGGCGGCCAATGAAGATCAGATGGATGAACAGGCGCTTGATCAGATGGTTTCTGATTCTCATGAAATCTTGAACGAAGGACGGTGACTTGCCGGTGAATGTGTTTTTGATTCCAAATCTCGAAAAGGCAAATGCCGTTCCTTGCACATTGAAAGCCGCCGCGATTTTATCTGCCTGCGGTGTGCAGATTATGATGGAAAACCGATACCGCGAGGTGTTTTTAAATACCCCGGCGGTCTTTTCTGCTTTCAAGACATGTGCCGAGGCGGCAGATCTCTTTTTGGCGGTCGGCGGCGACGGCACCATGATTCGCAGTGCCAAACAAGCAGTGCAGTTTGACAAGCCGATTCTTGGCATCAATGCAGGACGGCTTGGCTTTATGACAGGGTTGGAAGCGGATGAGCTTCCGCTTTTGTCGCGATTGGTATCGAGAGAATACCGGATTCAAAAACGAATGATGCTGGATTGTGTGCATCATGCAAAAACCGGTGATGTTTCCTATCACGCGCTCAATGATATTGTGGTGTCAAACGGCGGACTTTCCCGGATGGTTGACATTAACGTAAGCTGTGCGGGTGCAAGACCGATTTCCTATCGTGCTGACGGTGTTATTCTTTCAACCCCAACCGGTTCGACGGCCTATGCGTTAAGCGCAGGTGGACCGCTCATTGATCCGTCGGTCAACAGTATTGGACTCACAGCGATTTGCCCACATTCCTTGATGACACGTCCCGCGGTCTTTTCACCGGATACCGTTTTGATTGTGCGTCCTTCGCCAATCAATCGGAGTCCCGTCTATTTGACGGTGGACGGAAACGAGGGAAATGAGTTGTGTGCGGGCGAGTTTATTGAAGTAAAACAAAGCGAACGAATGGTTCAGCTCATTTCGTTAAAAGATACGGGATTTTATGAAACGCTTCGTAAAAAATTCGGGATAGAATAAGGAGGGGTTGCATTGAAACTGAAACGGCAGGAAACGATTTTAAAATTGATTCGTGAACATCGGATCTCCACACAGGAAGGACTGCAGGAAAAATTGCGGGAGTGCGGATTCGACGTCACACAGGCGACGGTATCGCGAGATATTAAAAATCTCGATTTGATTAAAGTGATGACGCCTGACGGTGGGTATTGCTATGCGCAAAAACAGCCGGAAGCAGGGCGGTTTGCAGCCAAATATCGTGCGATCTTTGTGCAGGCGGTTGTCAGTGTCGATTACGGACAGAATATCACGGCGCTCAAATGTCATACCGGAATGGGAAATGCGGCCTGTGCGGCACTTGATATGATGGAGTTTCCCGGTATTGTGGGAACACTTGCAGGCGATGATACGGTGTTTATTTTGATGAAAGATACCGATCAGGCAATTCAGCTGACAGAACAGATCAACGAGATGTTAGGCAGGTAACGGATAAATGCTTTGCGAACTGTTTATTGAAAATCTTGCGGTGATTGAACAAACATCGATTCAGTTAAAAGACGGATTGAATGTCTTCACCGGTGAGACCGGTGCGGGAAAATCGATTGTGATCGATGCAGTAGGCGCCGTGTTAGGAAAACGCACAACCAGAGAATTGGTGCGTCACGGTGCAGAGCGCGCGCAGATTACCGCGCGGTTTTCCGAAGTTTCCGATTCAGTCAGAAAGAAACTTTCTGATGCGGGCATTTCTCTTTCCCCCGACGAGGATTTGATTATTTCAAGGGAAATTGCGGCGGACGGGAAAAGTACGGCGCGAATGATGGGACGTCCAGTGACGGCCGCGCTGCTGCGTGAAGTCGGCAATCTGCTGATTCACATCCATGGACAGCACGATAATCATGTGCTGTTGGCGCCGGAAAATCATCTCCATATTTTAGACAGTTTCGGCGATTATGACGCGCTGATCGCAGAATATATGACGCAGTACCGCTTAGTCGTTTCATTAAAGCGTGAAATGAAACGACTGACAATAGATAAGCAGCAAAAAAGCCAGCAGCTTTCGTTTTTGACACAAACGGTACAGGAGATTGAAGAGGCACAGCTCTGTGCAGGGGAAGAGGAAACGCTGGAACAGACGCGTGCGCAGATGCGTGCCAGCGAAAAGATTGCCGCTGCATTGCAGCAGGCTTATCAGCTGCTCAGCGCGGAAAGTGCCGCCGCAGATCTTGCTTTTAACGCATCTCATGCACTTGCACCGGCTGCCGCTCTGTTACCGCAGGCTGCTGCGCTGTTCGATCAGCTTGAGCCTGCTGCTGAGCAGCTTTCTGCTTTGGGAGAATCCATTGGCGCGCTGCTTGAAAATCTGTCGTTTTATCCGGGGCAGCTTGAAGAAGTGGAAAATCGATTGGATTTGATTCGGCGGCTTAAGCGCAACTATCATGTGGAAACGGTGGAGGCGCTTCTTTTGAAAAAAGAGGAAGCGCAGCGCAGCTTAACGGAGCTTGAAACCTCTGATGAAACACTTGCACAGATCAGTGAAGAAGCAGCCCGCGAATATCCGAAACTTTTGCGTTTGGCAGAGAAATTGAGCGATGCACGTAAGAAAGCCGCAGATCGATTTGTAGCGACCGTATCCAAAGAACTCGCGTTTTTAGACATGCCGTCTGTTCGGCTGGCGGTTGATTTAAAAACGGGAAAGCCTGGGGTACACGGTCGTGATACCGCTGAATTTTTAATTTCTACCAATGCAGGCGAACCGCCTAAACCGATTGCACGGATTGCGTCCGGCGGCGAATTGTCGCGTATTATGCTGGCGATTAAAAATACATTGGCAGACCGCGATGAAATTCCAACGCTGATTTTTGACGAGATCGATACCGGCGTCAGCGGACGTGCTGCACAGAAAATCGGTTTAAAATTAAAGCAGGCGTCTAAGAATCGGCAGGTTTTGTCGGTTACGCATTCGGCGCAGATCGCCGCGCTTGCCGATCACCAGTATTTGATCCGGAAAGAAACCGACGGGAAACGTACTTTCACAAAAGTACATGAACTTTCCGAGCGTGAGCGGATTGAAGAGGTGGCGCGCATTATGTCTACCGATCAGATTACCGATTTGATGCGGTCTACGGCGGCACAGATGATTGAACAAGGGAAAAATACGCCTTGACAAAATAACACTTTCAAAGTATACTGTGTCTTAATGGCATTGATAAGAACAAGTAGCCGTTTGCTTTTTCATCCAGAGAGAATCCGGTTGGTGAAAGGATTTTGATAAGCAGCTGTGCGAATACCTCTTTGAGCTGCGGGGAAAAAACGGATTGATCCGGAGTAAGCCCTGCCGGGTGCGCCCGTTATTGCGTCAGTCTCTCGCAGTATAAACTGCGGCAGACGCTGAGGCCATGTTTGTGAAAACATGGTAAACTGAGGTGGTAACGCGAATTTCTCGCCCTCTGTCCCAATTCGGACGGAGGGCGTTTTGTTCTTTGTCCAAACAAAACACACAAAGAAAGGAACAAACACACATGACAGTCTTTGAAGAACTCAAACGGCGCGGACTGATCGCGCAGGCAACACACGAAGATCAGATTGAAGAGCTTTTAAATCGTGAGCCGGTTACCTTTTACATCGGTTTCGATGCAACAGCGGACAGCTTGCATGTCGGTCACTTTTTGCAGCTCGTTGTGATGAAGCATATGCAGAATGCCGGCCATCGTCCGATTGCATTGCTTGGCACTGGTACAACGATGATCGGTGACCCGACGGGAAAAACGGATATGCGCAAAATGCTCACGGAGGAAGAGATCGATCATAACGCAGAGTGCTTTAGAAAACAGATGAGCCGCTTTATTGATTTCTCCGATGGAAAAGCGATTATTGCACGTAATGGCGATTGGCTCAAGCATATGAACTACATTGAATTTTTGCGCGATGTCGGCGTCCATTTTTCCGTTAATAAAATGCTGACGGCAGAATGCTTTAAAAGCCGTCTGGAGCGTGGCTTGAGCTTTTTGGAATTTAACTACATGCTGATGCAGAGCTACGATTTTCTGCACTTAAACAAAGAGTTCGGCTGTAAGCTTGAACTTGGCGGCGACGACCAGTGGAGTAATATCTTAGGCGGTGTTGATTTGGTACGTCGTGTCAATGATGAGCAGGTCTTTGGTATGACCTTTACGCTGTTGACAACCAAAGAGGGCAAAAAGATGGGTAAAACGGAAAAAGGCGCACTGTGGCTTGATCCTCAAAAGACATCTCCCTATGAATTCTTCCAGTACTGGAGAAACGTTGCCGATGACGATGTCATTCGCTGCATGAAACTCATCACCTTTATTCCGATTGAAGAAATCGAAGCGATGGAGCATTTACAGGGTCACGAACTCAATCCGGTAAAAGAGCGTCTGGCATTTGAAGTAACGAAGATGGTTCATGGTGAAGAAGAAGCACAAAAGGCGTTGGATGCCGCAAGATCGCTGTTTACGAATAAAGTGGACAGTGCGGACATGCCGTCTACTACACTGTGTGCGGAAGATGTTCCGGCTGAGGGAATCGGCGTATTGACGCTGCTGGTAAAAGCAGGTCTTGCACCGTCTAATGGTGAGGCACGGCGTCTGGTACAAGGCGGTGGTATTGCGATTGACGATCAGAAAGTTTCTGATCCGAAACAAACGGTGGATGCAGAAACGCTGAAAAACGGTGTCATCATCAAAAAAGGCAAGAAAGTATATCATAAAGTAACACTTGCGTAAAGATTGCGGTGTAAAACAGAAAAAAATAAATAGGAAGAACAAATTTTTTTGTTCTTCCTATTTATTTTTGCGTCAAAATTGCTATAATAAAAGAAAGAGAATATTCTTAAAAGAGGTGTGATTCCATGGATAAAATGCAAATGCAGGAACGTTTAAACAATTTGATGGAGAAAATTTCGCGTCAGGCTGATGAAGTCAAAGATTCAGCAAAACGTCAATATGAGATTTCGGCGATGAAGGCCAAAGTCGTTCGTTTACAACTCTCACTTAAAAAGGATTTTGAGGAAGCCGGACGTTATATTTATTTACAGTGTGCAACAGATGAAGATGAAACAGCTTCCGAATATGCTGATTGTGTAATGGATATCTTTTCGGAAATCGATGCGAAAATTTCCATGATCAATGAGCTGCGTCAGTGCATTGAAGGCGATGATGCGCAGGAAAAAGAAAAAGAAGAAACGGCTGTGCCGATCGACTTTTTTGCCGAAGAGGATGAAGAAGACGAAGATGGCAAAACATCCGATGAAGGAGAAGAGAAGACAGAATGAAGCTTCGTTTTGTTTCTGTTTTATCGTTTGTCGCCGGCATTCTACTCTGCTTTGGCGCAGTAATTGTCTTGCTGAATGGATTTGGCTCTGCGGTTGTCATCACGGCAGTCAGTGCATTGGTGCTGCTGTTTTCCGGTGTATGCTTTCTTTTGCAGTATTTCTTTGCTAAGGGAGAGCAGTTTCGGGGTGCATGGTCGATTTGGATGATTGTACTGTATACCGCTACGGCGATTCTTCTGTTTGGATGTCTTTCTTCACCATTGCTGCGTACTGCTGATCTTGCGGCTGCTTTCTCAGTATTTTCCGGTTTAAACCGTATATCAGCTTTTTATCAACTGCGGAAAATAGAAAAGAAACCCAACTGGATTGCGCTGCTGTTTGGTATACTGTGTGGATTGGCAGGCGGTGTTTTCTACTTTTTGCCGTCACCTTCCGGATATTTGCTCAATTTATTTTTGGCACTGTTCTTTATTTTAGAAGGTGTATATGCAAGCCTTTTATGGCTTCAAAATGAAAAAAGCGCGTCACGTGCGCTTTAAATATGAAATAATAGAAAAAGGGGATTATTGAACATGGCAATTTCCAAAGAAAAACCGTTTGTCGGCTTCCATACGCGGCTGGCAGACCATCAGGCGGTCGGAAAGTTTATTGATCTGATCGAAAATGATCTGGCACCGCTTGAATTTAATGCGGTGATCGTAGAGTTGAATCCGGGATATACATATCGGTGCTTTCCGGAGTATTCCACTGGATCAGTGACCTATGAGGATCTACAGAGAATCGCGGCTGCATGCCGTGCACATGGGATCAAACCGATTCCGCTCGTACAGTGTTTAAGCCATCAGTCTGATTTTGGTGGCGGCCCATGGCCGTTATTGCGTGAACATCCGGAATTTTCCGAAACAAAACGGTTGCCGGATGATGCAGAGTGGCCGGATATCTATGTGTATAGCTGGTGTGCGTCAAACGATCAGATTTATGATTATGTCTTTCCGATGATGGATGAGATCATCGAAGCATTTGATGCAGATGTCGTTCATGTCGGTATGGATGAGGTGTTTGATATCGGAGAGGAAACGTGCCCGCGCTGTGCCGGAAAAGATAAAGCAGCGTTGTTTGCACGTACCGTGAAGATTCTCCACGATCATTTGGCACAAAAAGGTATTGAGATGATGATGTGGGGCGATCGTCTGCTTGATGCACAAAAGCTTGGCTATAATATGTGGGAAGCAGATCGGTTTGGTACCTATCCGGCATTTGACCGCACCGATGAGGTGACACGCGATATCATTATTACAGATTGGCATTATGAACGTACTGCGTTCAATTTCCCATCGATCGAGCAGTTTATGAAAGGTGGATTTACTGTTCTGCCGTCACTTGGCTGGGACGTCGATCAGTGCAAGGACTTTTGGAAGTATTGTCTTGAATATATCTATCTTGGGAAAAAGAATCATTGGCCGGGACGTGTGGGTGGTATTTTGTTTACGCAGTGGACCCCTCTTACCTGTGAATTGATTGAAAGAATCCAGGCAGGCATTCGTGGTACTGCAGGACCGCATACCGGCCCGTTTGATGCGGCGCGCGTAGGTGAAACGATCGTTGCAATCGAACCGCGTGCAAAATATTTGAAAAAATAATCTTTAAAAAAATCTCTGCACTATTTGTGCAGAGATTTTTTTGAGAGAAAAAAGAACAAATGTTTACAAACTGCTTGACAATGGGTTCTTCAAGGAATATAATGTTCTTATAAAAACGAACGTTTGTTTTATACGAAGGAGGAATCACAAATGGCAATCTTATTGGCAGGTGTTTTAGCAGTTTATATTATTCTTGAGCTGTGCAAAAAAGTGGACGCGCGTGATCGTGCGATGTATTCTGCTGCTTCAGCGCAAAAAAAGCCGGTACAGCAGACCACAAGTAGAAAACAAACGCCGCAATTTATCGTGTATTCTAAACAAGGCGTTCGTAAATATCCAGATTCTGTTGCATAAAAAAGCATGGAAAACAATTTTGTTTTCCATGCAGATAATGTTTTGAATTATTTTATTCGAGTGAACACGTGCGATATGCTGCACCGCTTTCTAAATCCTTAAAAGTGATCGTATTCTCTTCAAGAATAATATAGCTGTGTAGACTGGATTCTTTAGGAATGGATACAGAGCCCGGATTGACATAGATAATGTCATTGACCTGTTCAAACGCCGGAACATGGGTATGACCGTGCAGCAGTATATCGCCCGGGCAAAGCGGCGGGAGATTTGAACAATTAAATACGTGACCGTGTGTGGCAAAAATTGTACGTGACTGCGTCCACAACAGCAAGCTGTCCGATAAAATCGGGAAATTTAAGACCATTTGGTCGACCTCGGTGTCGCAATTTCCGCGGACACAAAGAAGTTTGTTCTTATGCTCATTGAGCATTGCAATGACTTGTTTTGGTGCGTATTCAAGCGGAAGATCATTTCGTGGACCATGATATAAAATATCGCCAAGCAACACAAGGCGATCAGCTTGTTCCTTGGAAAAAGCATCAAGCATCAAGCGGCAGTAATGTGCAGAGCCGTGAATATCGGATGCGATCATCAGTTTCATAGAATGTACTCCTTTTGTGCATAGTATCGTTACTATATCATATTTTTGGCTTTTTCGCAAGGGTTCTTGCCTTTTGGGGTAAATTTGCTTGACAAAAATATGGCGGTTCAGTATAATAATATTATTCGGGGTATGGCGCAGCTGGTAGCGCGCTTGACTGGGGGTCAAGAGGCCGCGTGTTCAAGTCACGTTACTCCGACCAAAAAACAACCCGAGATAGGATATGTCTAGGGTTGTTTTTAATTTATATTTAGCTTCTTTTACAAGGAATATGATGGTTTTGAAAAAGAAAAAAATATTTGCTTTGTGCTGCTTTTTTTGTTTGGATTAAGTGCATGTACACAAACTGAATTGCAGGGAAGCAGCTTGGCTGAATCGAGCAGTGTCTCCTCTGATATATCTATTACAACGGAGGCAGGTAGTTCGCAGGAAGATAGCTCTTCTCAAGCAGCAGTAAGTTCTGAGATTGAGCAAAAGGAAGAGGCAAGCCTGCAAGCCGAAACAGGAACTGAGTCCAGTCAGACAGAGAACAAAAAGGGTTTTGCAAGCGAGAGCAGTTCTAAATATGAAAAGAAAAATACTGTTGATAGTATCATATCGAACATGACGTTGTATGAAAAAATCTGTCAGATGATGATCCTCAGCCCAGAGCAACTTACAAATGTATCAAAAGTAACAGCAGCTGGAGAAACAACAAA
>CALXAM010000038.1 GCA_944386285.1 uncultured Clostridia bacterium
AAGACCTCCTCGATAGTTTTGGGTTAGGTTGGCAGACCTTTTCCTTTACTCTATCGGGGAGTTCTTTTTTTGTCCATAGCTATAAGCTCTTTATCCACTGGCACAGCCAGTGGTTGTTTAAGCAATACAAAAAAGCATACGGCAAAACCGTATGCTTTTTGTAAAGAAAGAAATCTCTTATTTAACTTCGACTTTAGCGCCTGCTTCTTCGAGTTTCTTTTTGATGTCTTCAGCGTCAGCTTTGGAAACGCCCTCTTTGATGGTTTTCGGAGCGCCGTCAACCAGTGCTTTTGCGTCTTTCAGGCCCAAACCGGTGATGTCTTTAACCAGTTTGATAACGCCCATTTTGCTTGCGCCAGCGTCAGCCAGGATAACGTCAAATTCTGTTTTCTCTTCTTCAGCCGGAGCTGCTGCTGCAGCGCCTGCAACCATAACCGGAGCTGCTGCGGAAACGCCAAACTCCTCTTCGATTGCTTTTACGAGTTCGTTCAGTTCGAGAACGGTCAATGCTTTGATGTCTTCAATAAATTTTGTGATTTTCTCAGAAGCCATGATAATTTACCTCCATTTAATTTTTGTCAATTATGCGGATTCTTTCTGCTCCGCGATTGCGTTAAGCGCAACAGCCATACCACGGATATTGCCGGTGAGTACGCTGACGAGCTGTGCCATGAGCTGATCTTTCGACGGAAGTTTACCGACTGCAACAACTTTTGCAGCGTCGAGCACTTCACCATCCATAAAGCCGCCTTTGATTGTAAAGCAGTTTTTGATGGAATCAGCATATTTTGCAGCGATTTTTGCCGGAGCAACCGGATCGTTCTCGCAGAGTGCGAGTGCGGTGGTGCCTTCGAGAACCGGAATCAAGTCATCAAGACCAGCCTCTTTTGCAGCAAAACGCAGCATTGTGTTTTTCACAACAGTATACTGAACGCCTGCTTCTCTGAACTCTTTACGCAGTTTGGTGTCATCAGCAACAGTGATGCCTTTGTAATCCACCAAAACGCCTGCTGCAGAGCCTTTGAGTTTCTCAGTCAGTTCTTTTACATATTGCTCTTTCTGTTTGAGTAATTCTGCACTTGGCATGGATTCACCTCATTTCATCGAAATACTATGAAATGCTGCTATTCCTAAAAACAAAGCCCTCTCCCAAAAGACCGGGAAAGGGCATCATCATTGATCTTGCGATAGCTAAAAAATCTGACGCATTCCCTCGGCAGGCGGGGCGACCCATTATGTGCAATGCACACCTGCTGTCTTAAAGAATAAACAGCATTTATTATATTACAACAAGTTTACGCGTTTGTCAAGCATTAAACACCATATTTTGCGGTGTTCAGTTTTACGCTCGGACCCATCGTTGTGGTCAAAACGCAGGATTTCAAATACTGGCCTTTTGCAGCAGCCGGTTTTGCTTTAACAATCGCACCCATCAGTGTTTCCAGGTTTTCGCTCAGTTTCTCAGCACCAAACGAAACTTTGCCGATCGGGCAGTGAATGATGTTTGTTTTGTCGAGACGGTACTCGATTTTACCAGCTTTTGCTTCGGTGACTGCTTTTGCAACATCCGGAGTAACAGTGCCGGCTTTCGGGGACGGCATCAAGCCGCGCGGGCCGAGGATTTTACCAAGACGGCCAACAACGCCCATCATATCCGGGGTTGCGATGACGACGTCAAATTCCATCCAGCCTTCGCCCTGAATTTTCTGAACGAACTCGTCGCTGCCTGCGTACTCAGCGCCAGCTGCTTTTGCAGCTTCAACGTTGTCGCCTTTGCACAGTGCCAAAACGCGAACGGTTTTACCAGTGCCGTTCGGAAGAACGACAGCACCGCGGACCTGCTGGTCAGCGTGACGGGAGTCAACGCCCAGTCTGACGTGGAGCTCCACTGTTTCATCAAATTTTGCTTTTGCTGTGGAAACTGCCAGTTCCAATGCTTCCATTGTGTCGTATGCTTTGGAGCGGTCGATCAGTTTCGCACTTTCGATATATTTTTTACCGTGTTTCATTATCAATTTTCCTCCCTTAACGTGGTCGATAGCGGAATGTTCCTCCCACCAGGGGTCGTTTAGTCGACAACTTCAACGCCCATGGAACGTGCTGTGCCAGCCACCATGCTCATAGCGGCTTCAATGCTGCCAGCGTTCAAATCAGGCATTTTCTGCTCTGCGATCTGTTTAACCTGCTCTCTGGTGATTTTTGCAACCTTTGTTTTGTTCGGCACGCCCGAACCGCTTTCAATGCCGCAAGCTTTTTTAATCAAAACAGCTGCCGGCGGAGTTTTGGTCACAAAGGTGAAAGAACGGTCAGCATATACTGTGATGACCACCGGAATGAGAAGACCGATGTCGTTCTTTGTACGCTCGTTAAAATCCTTTGTAAACGCCATAATGTTGACGCCGTGCTGACCCAAAGCCGGACCTACAGGCGGTGCCGGAGTTGCTTTGCCAGCCGGAATCTGAAGTTTAATATAACCTGTAACTTTCTGCGCCATAATTGCACCTCCAAAAATTGTGGTAAACGGCGGAACCAAAAGGTTCCTCCCACGAACGCCTCTGTCCCGTTACCATAAATAAAAACAGAGCGCGCTTGCACGAAAACCGTGCAGACAGGAAACCTGCCTTTTTAAACAGCAGCAACCTGATTGAGTGCAAGCTCAACCTGATTGTCGCGGCCAAACATCGAAACAGTAATCGTTACAATACTGCGTTCAATGTCGACGGCATCAACCACACCGCTGAATCCCTCAAGCGGACCGGACACAACGCGAACATTGTCCCCTTCTTTGTAGTTGACCTCCACATGGACTTTCTCCACACCGAGTGCCGCCACTTCTTTCTCAGAAAGCGGAACTGGCTTAGATCCAGGACCAACAAATCCTGTAACGCCACGAATGTTACGGATGACATACCAAGAATCATCGGTCAAGATCATCTTCACAAGAACATAGCCCGGAAAAATCTTCCGCTCCACTTCCCGTTCTTTGCCGTCATCACGAAGCTCAAGCACCTTTTCCGTCGGAACGCAAACTTCCTCGATCAATTCTCTTAAGTTCTGATTTTCAACGGCAGTTTCAATGTTGTTCGCCACCTTGTTTTCGTATCCCGAATAGGTGTGAATCACATACCACTTTGCGGTTTCAGACATGATATCCGTCCTTCCGAAATGGGTCTTAGTAGATCAGGGCAAAGAGATTTAAAAATGCCCAGTCCAAAATCCAGATTGCAACTCCTGTGATCGCCATACAGATCAAAACGACAACTGTGTTGTTGATGATCTGTTTTTTGCTCGGCCAAACAATCTTTTTAAACTCACTTCTAAGATCTCTGAAGTAACGACCGATTTTGGAAAAAACGGAAGTTTTTTTTGCCTTTTCCGGTTTTGCTTTTTCCGGTTTTGCCTGGGTGGTCTTTTCGTTCGACATGATACTTTCCACCTTCCGTTACTTCGTTTCTTTGTGAGTGGTGTGTTTCCTGCAGAAACGGCAGTATTTTGTCATTTCCAGTCTGTCAGGATCGTTTTTCTTGTTTTTGACTGTGTCGTAATTACGCTGTTTGCACTCTGTGCAAGCTAATGTAATTTTAACTCTCATTATCGGCACCTCCTGCTTACTACGGAATAATTTTTGCCTCCCTCTTACGGGGCAGCTCCCGAAAAACGGGCACAAAAAAATAAACCCCATTCGAGGTATGTTTATTGTAGCACAATCCCCCCTGCTTGTCAACTTCTTTTTCTTTTTTATAAACACCGTCAAAAGTCCACAAGTCCGCGATTTTACGCCTTTCTTTTCGCCTGTTTTCTGCCTGTCAACCAATCGTCAAAATCATACACAAAAATACAACCTCTGAGGCCGTTTTCTCTTGACTTAATGAACAAAATCCGTTACAATATTTAAATGTAGCGAACTGATAACTTTCAAATAACTGAAAATATCTTTACAAATTCTTTAAAAACAAAATGATTAAAAACAAAAACAATAATTAAAAAGGAGGTATTTTTTCCCTATGGATTTTCCGATGACGATTTTATACTGCGTCATCTCGTTTCTTGTAGCCGGTGTAATTTTTGGACTGATTGCTTTTAAACTGGGCATTCGTTATAGAAAAAAAATCGCAGAAGCTGAAATTGGGAGTGCGGAAGAACAGGCGAAAAAAATTATTGACGACGCATTTCATGCAGCAGATACAAAAAAGAAAGAAACGATCATCGAAGCAAAAGATGAGATTCACAAACTGCGTACCGATGCAGATCGTGAAATCAAAGAGCGGCGCAATGAGGTTTCCCGTCAGGAACGCCGTCTTGTACAAAAAGAAGAAACACTCGACAAAAAAATGGACGCGCTTGAAGCAAAAGATGAGCTTTTGCAAAAGAAGCTGCGCAGTGCAGATGAAAAACTGCAAGAGGCTGAACGCATTAAAAACAGCCAAATCGACAACTTGGAGCGCATTTCCGGGTTAACTGCTGAACAAGCAAAAGAACAGTTATTAGAAAGCTTACAGGACGAGCTTACACATGAAAAAGCCGTCCGTATTTCAAACTATGAACAACAATTAAAAGAAGAATGTGAAGAAAAGGCTCGTGAATATATTTCGCTGGCCATCAGCCGCTGCGCTGCCGATCAGGTCTCTGAGGCAACGGTTTCCGTTGTAAACCTGCCGAACGACGAAATGAAAGGCCGCATCATTGGCCGTGAGGGCCGCAATATCCGCGCAATCGAAACACTGACCGGTGTCGATCTGATTATTGACGATACCCCCGAAGCGATTACGCTTTCCTGCTTTGATCCGGTTCGCCGTGAAATTGCAAAAATTGCATTAGAGCGCTTAATTCAAGATGGACGCATTCATCCGACACGGATTGAAGAAATGGTAGAAAAGGCAAAACGCGAAGTGGATCAACGCATCAAAGCAGAAGGCGAACGTGCAGTTATGGAAACAAATGTCCATGGCATCCACAACGAGATCGTCAAACTGCTTGGTCGTCTGCGTTATCGCACAAGCTACGGTCAAAATGTATTGAACCATTCCATTGAAGTTTCGTTCCTTGCAGGAATTATGGCAAGTGAGCTGGGCGTTGACGCAAACCTTGCACGCCGTGCAGGTCTTTTGCATGATATCGGCAAAGCATTGAATCACGAAATTGAAGGTTCTCACGTTGAGATCGGCGTGGAAGTTTGCCGCAAATTCAAAGAAAACGCACAAGTCATTCATGCGATCCAAGCGCATCATGGTGATGTCGAAGTCAAAACAGTGATTGACGCACTTGTTCAGGCTGCTGACGCGATTTCTGCTGCACGTCCTGCTGCACGCCGTGAAAACCTTGAAAACTACATCAAACGTCTTCAAAAACTTGAAGAAATCGCATGTTCCTATGAGGGCGTCGAAAAATCATTTGCCATTCAGGCTGGTCGTGAAATTCGCATTATGGTTCGTCCTGAGGACATCAAAGATGAGCGCATGATCGTGGTCGCACGTGAGATTGCCTCCCGTATTGAAAATGAACTGGATTATCCGGGACAAATTAAAGTGCATCTGATTCGTGAAAGCCGTGCAATTGAATACGCAAAATAATAAATGGCAAATAAAAGCTCGGGAATTCCCGAGCTTTTATTTTACCTGCTTTTCTCACCCTTCTAACAGTTTGGAATACAAAAGCTATATCTGCTAAATTCACACTGCTGCGTACACAGTACGGGTTGTATCATGTCTATTTGTTCATCGCTTAATTTCTTTCTTAAATCGTTGAATAGACCAAATCCGGCCCTCTTTTTGCATCTAGATCGTTTTACTTCTCAAATCAGCAAAGAGTCAGAACCAACGCCATTCAGCTTACTCAATAGATAAATTCTATAGTAATAAAAATGCGGTTTGCAGAATGCAAACCGCATTTTTATCATATGAAAGGCCTTTTATTTCTCTTTCACATAAATAAACAGCGTCTGTTCTCCACACCAACCAACAGATCGCTTTGATTACCAAATGATGCACAATATTTCCGGATTCTATCTAGATTATTTAAATATAATTTATCATATTTAAACGCATATGTCAACCGTTTTATTAAAACTTATTTCTTTTTTGTAAAAATAAAAAAAGCTGAGAAAAATTCTCAGCTTTTTCTGGGTTCATGTTTTCACTTATTCCTGCGATTCCTCTGGAAGTGACTCACTCTCTTCACCAGATTCAACCGCTTTTTCTGCTGATGCAGGTTCCTCGTTGTCTGAAATCAATTCACCACGCATCAATTTCTCAAACGTATCGCCATTGATCTTTTCATTTTCAATCAAATATACAGCAACCGTATCAAGCTGATCGCGATGTGCAATCAAAAGTTTCTTTGCCTGATCGTACGCATTGTCAATCAACTTACGAATTTCTTCATCAATCTGCTGTGCAATCTCTTCAGAATAGTTGCGTTGATGGCCAAAGTCTCTTCCTAAGAAAACTTCTCCCTCAGGTTCACCATAAACAATCGGGCCCAATTTCTCACTGAAGCCATAACGTGTCACCATTTCACGTGCAATCCGTGTCGCACGTTCAATATCATTCGACGCACCAGTGCAAATATCATCAAGCGCTGTCTCCTCTGCAGCACGGCCACCCAACAGTGTAATCAAATTCTCCATCATCTTACGACGCGACATATGCATTTCATCATCTGCCGGCAAACTCATGGTATAGCCTGCCGCCATACCGCGCGGAATGATCGATACTTCATGCACTTTGTCCTGTGTTTCACAGTAATAGGTGACAACCGCATGACCCGCTTCATGATATGCTGTAATTTTTTTATCGTGATCATTGATTTTATGAGACCGCTTCTCAGGTCCTGCAACAACTTTAATGGTTGCCGCTTCAATGTCAGCCTCTGTAATCGCCATCCGTTTATTCTTCGCCGCAAGCAGCGCAGCTTCGTTTAAGAGGTTCTCAAGATCTGCACCCGTAAAGCCGGCTGTCGTACGCGCAATCTTATTCAGATCGACATCGAATCCAAGCGGTTTATTGCGTGCATGCACTTTCAAAATCTCTTCGCGGCCTTTGACATCCGGATAACCAACCACAACCTGACGGTCAAAACGTCCCGGTCGAAGCAATGCCGGATCCAATACGTCACGGCGGTTTGTTGCCGCAATGATAATGACACCTTCATTTTCGCCAAAGCCATCCATCTCAACGAGAAGCTGATTCAACGTTTGCTCCCGTTCATCATGGCCGCCGCCAAGGCCGGTGCCACGCTGACGGCCCACTGCGTCAATCTCATCGATAAATACGATTGCCGGCGCATTCTTCTTTGCAGTTGAGAACAAATCACGTACACGTGATGCACCGACACCAACAAACATTTCCACGAAGTCAGAACCGGAAATCGAATAAAACGGTACGCCTGCTTCACCTGCAACGGCTCTTGCAAGCAATGTTTTACCGGTACCCGGAGGGCCTACAAGCAAAACGCCTTTCGGAATCCGCGCGCCAAGACTGTTGAAGCGCTCCGGATGTTTCAAAAATTGTACAATCTCGTTGAGTTCTTCTTTTTCCTCATCCGCACCGGCAACTTCAGCAAATGTCGTCTTCTTGCCTGACTGCAGCGTTTTCGTTCCGGCTTTGCTGAACTGATTGATTTTTCCGCCGCCTGCCTGACGTGAAAACATAAAGAATAGAAATACCAGCAGTCCGACAGTAATCAAAATCGAAATCAGAGGGAAAATCCAAGAAGTATCCGTTGCAGGAATGTACTGATACTGCATTTCATTTCCTACATGGCTTTCATTATACGCCTGCACATACGGATCAATATCCTCTAAAAATTTTGCAAGATATGCAATCTGCGTCTTGACATATTTATTTCCGTCAGCATCCTCAGCCGTTGCCTTTACAGATTCCGCTTTCGGATTGTCCATGTCGATCTTGATCTCGATTTCGCCGCTTCCAAGATCCAGTGAATATTCCTCGACCAACTCATCTTTGAACAGATAAACTACGTCGGAATATTGATACGTTTCTCCGCCGGTCGGCCGGATCATGGACGACATCATATAGACGCCAAGCATCAGTGCAATAATCAGACCCAGATAAATAAAGACGGTCTTCTTTTTGTTCTGCAATCAAATCCACTCCTTGTGTACTTTATTTTTCATACACCGAAGGTTTTAGCACTCCGATATATGGCAGATTTCTGTATTTTTCCGCAAAATCAAGTCCGTATCCGACAACAAACTCATCAGGTACTTCAAAGCCGCTGTAATCAGCAAACACATCTGCTTTACGCCGTTCCGGCTTATCGAGCAGTGTGCAGATTTTAATTGATCTCGGACCGCGTTCCATCAAAATTTTCTTGATGTAGGAAAGCGTCAAACCTGAATCGAGGATATCTTCAACAATCAAAAGATCGCGGCCGGCAAGCTCAATATCCAAGTCCTTAATAATCTTTACAACGCCACTTGTTTTTGCCCCGGTTCCATAACTGGAAACACTCATAAAATCAATTTCTGCAGGAACTGTAACTGCACGCATCAGATCTGCCATAAATACAACAGATCCTTTCAGCACACTGACCATCATGAGATTTTTCCCTTCATAGTCTTTACTGATTTGCGCGCCGATTTCCTGAACTTTTTGAGAAAGTGCTTCTTTTGAAATAAGCACCCGCAAAATATCGTTTTCCACCTGTCATTCCTCCGTTTTGTCATTTATGAAAAGCAGAACATCTGATGTGTTCTCCCTGACATCCATTCCTTTTTTTACACCGAAATGAAACATTCCGATCACACCGGTCTCATCGCAAATCAGCGGCACAGTCGATTTCATATATGGAGTAAATCCGGCTTCCGAAAATAGTTTTTTTACCTTTTTCGTAATTCCTGTTTTGGCGCTTAAAAATCGATCGCCTTCTCTGCGGTTTCTCAGCGTAATCTGTCCTTTTATTGTATCATAGTCGAATGCAAGATATAATAAATTTTTATAAACTTTTTGATATGCAAATGCGTCTTGCTTCGTCATTTTCTCACATTTCACGACACCGTGTGGTGTTTGTACTTTCATCCCCGGCACAACACAAAACGCATATGGTGCAACCGGCTCCGGTTCTCCAATTGTAAGCACCCCGCGCCGTGCAAAAAAACGAATTCCGTTTTGTGCAGTCAAGCTGCCGGAAGACATCGAAAACAACGCACACAGCTGCTCACACAGCGGTTCACTCTGACCCGCTCCTGCATCTTTTAACAGGTGAAGCGCCACACGCCGAACGATTGCCGGATGCTCATGTGCAAGCATCCTACAGTCGTATGTCCCATTTTCTATGTGCATGGTCCGAATCACCTGCTCGGTCTGTTTTTGAAGGTAATCCTCTTCAAGAGAAAGGGTCTGTGTCATCCGGACAATCGACTGCACAGCGCCTGGATGCACACGCTTTAGTGCAGGAATCACTTCATGCCGAACACGGTTACGGGCATACATTGTCGTTTCATTGGTTGAATCAGTTCGATACTGCAAATTGCATTCGTGACAATAAGACTCAATCTCTTCCCGCGTCACCGACAAAAACGGGCGCAGAATATGTTCCCGCTGCACAGGAATTCCGCAAAGCCCATGAAGGCCGGTTCCCCGTGCCATGCGATAAAGCACGGTTTCGACCTGATCGTTTTGCGTATGTGCTGTCATGATATAACGCGCACCGGTTTTTCGCCGAATCTCTTCAAAAAAAGCATAGCGGACATTACGTCCGGCTTCTTCCGTCGTGCATTTCTGCTCTTTTGCAAGTGCATCTACATTCACATGATGCACATAAAACGCAACGCCGTAGTCTCTGCATTGCCTTTCGACAAACTTCGCATCTTCTTCTGATTCCTCGCCGCGCAGCATATGATCGACATGGCAAACTGCCACGCGGTATCCGAGTGCGACAAGTGCATGCAAAAGCGCGCTTGAGTCAGCGCCACCGGAAACACCGACCACTATGCCATCTTGAGGATGAGCTCCGCTGGATTTCACCGCCGCTTCAATTCGTTCAATTTGGCGGCTCATCGCGGTACGTCTCCACATCTTCAAATCGTGTATACTGTCCAATCCAGCGCAATTCTACTTCTCCAGTGGAACCATGGCGGTTTTTCGCAATAATGCACTGCGCATCTGTGCGGTTTTCCGTATCCTCTTCGTAATAGTCCTCACGATACAAAAACAGGACAATATCGGCATCCTGCTCGATGGAACCGGAATCACGCAAATCGGAAAGCATCGGTTTGTGTCCTTGCCGCTGTTCCGCCGCACGGGAAAGCTGCGAGAGCAGCAAAATCGGAACGTCTAATTCCTTTGCCATAATTTTCAGTCCGCGTGTGAGCTGAGAAATCTCCTGCACGCGGTTCTCCGACCGCTTGCCGGTAGACATCAGCTGCAAATAGTCAATGACAACCAAACCGAGATTTTTCAGCCGCATCAAACGTGCTTTAATGTCGTTAACCGTAACACCTGCCGCATCACTGAAATAAAAATTCATCCGGCTTAATACATCTGCACAGCTTGCAAGCTGAACCCATTCATCAGCGGTAAGCCGTCCGACACGCAGCTTATTGCTCTCAATTCGTGCCTCTGAAGACATTGCACGGGAAACGAGCTGTTCATTTGACATCTCAAGGGAAAACATGACAACTTCCTTTTGCGGATATCTCCTTGCCACGTTCAGCGCAACATTCATCGCAAAACTTGATTTACCCATACCAGGACGTGCAGCCAATAGAATCAAGTCAGAGCGGTTCAATCCGCCCAGCATCATATCAAGCTTAGAAAAACCGCTGCGAAGTCCCAAATACTGATCTTTATCCTCTCCGGTCATTTTCAAAAGCCGGTCATATGTTTCGATGATAACGGAATCCATCTTTGCAAGGGCAGTATCATCTCGTCCTTGCCGAATATCATATACGCGCTGTTCCGCATATTCAAGGACCTGCTCTGCCGCATATTCTCCATCCCGCGCGCGGGAAACGATATCTCCGCAAGCTGTAATGAGCGCACGCAGATAATATTTTTCCTTTAAAATGCGACAATATTCCGAGAGATTTGCCGTTGTCGGTACAATTTCCATCAACTGCACAAGATACATTTTTGCATCTTCCGCACTGTCGAATACACTTGCACGAACCACTTCATCAAGCACAGTGACAAAGTCAATCGTACGGCTTAAATTAAACATTCCAATCAATATTGAGAATAATTCCTGATGCTGCCTTCTGTAAAACATCTCCGGACGAGAAATCTGCTCGAGCACCAACGCAATCCGATCCGGTTCTAACAATAACGCACCAAGCACAGACTGCTCCGCCTCTAAACTATAGGGCAGATTTTCAAGCGTTTCTAACGATATCGTATTTTGCTGCTCCATGCAAACGCCTCCTTTCAAAACGAAAAATAAGCCTATCCGCCGGGATAGGCTTTTTGTTTATTCGGCTTCCTTGACGCTGACATTCAGTGTCGCTGTAACACCCGTATGAAGCTTCACTTCACAGGTATACTCGCCAAACGTTTTGATATCCGATTTTACTGAAATTTTCTTCTTATTCAGTGCAAGACCAAATTGTTCATTTGCCGCATCTGCAATTTCTTTTGCAGTAACTGCGCCAAACAGACGTCCGCCCGTGCCGGCTTTTGCAAAAATCGTTACGGTTTTCCCATCAATCTGTGCGGCAGCCGCCTTTGCCTCATCGAGTGCAACCTGTGCATGATGTGCTGCTGCTTCATCTTTCGTCTTTTTCTCATTTAACGCAGCGGCACTGGCCTCAACGGCAAGCCCGCGTTTCAATAAGAAGTTTTTCGCGTATCCATCCGACACCTTGACAAGCTCTCCTGCTTTTCCGGTTCCTTTGACGTCTTGTTTTAAAATTACCTGCATATTAAAATCCGCCTTTCTTACTTTTTCTCCTGTTCGGCAACATATTTTTCAATAATTGCCGCAAGCTTTGTTCGTACCTGATGGCACTCTGTATCTTTAATTTGTGCACCGGCCATCGTGTGATGTCCGCCGCCGCCAAGCTGTTCCAAAATCACTTGTACGTTAAACGCACCCATGGATCTTGCTGAAATATTGACGTTTCCATTTTCCTGATAGATCACGAACGACGCTTTTACACCGTTAATATGCAAAAGTTCATCCGCTGCCTGCGGAGCAACCACCCGCATATCGTCTGACGCAAAATCACAAACGGAGATTGCGCAGCCACAGCCTTTTAATACTTCCGCATTGGAGACAATCTGAGTACGCCGCCGATATGACTCAATCGTTGATGCGAACAGCTGATTGACAGAAACCGTATCGGCACCAAGCCGTCTTAAGTATGCAGCAGCCTCAAACGTACGTACGCCCGTTTTGACCACAAAATTCTTTGTATCAAGCATAATACCGGCAAGAAGCGCCTCTGCTTCTACACGTCCCAAGCGGCATTGATCACCTAAATATTGAATCAGTTCTGTCACCATTTCCGATGCACTCGAAGCAAACGGCTCGTGATAAAAGATCACTGCATTTTGAATGTGATTGACCATCTTTCTATGATGGTCGATTACAACCACCTGCTTGCACGCATGATAAATGGCAGGACTTTCGATCAAATCTTCTGTATGTGTATCTACAATAATTAAAAGTGTTTTCTCGTTAATCAAATCACGCGCTGCATCCGGCAGACAAATTAAATCCTGTTCCTTGTGTTCTACCAGTCGCTGCACCAGCACATCCGCTAAGTTTCGTCTGGAATCCAAAACGATCGCAGAATTCTTTCCAAGACACCGCACAGCTTTTGCCATACCGATTGCAGAACCGAGTGCATCCAGATCTGCAAAGCGATGTCCCATCACGAGCACATTGCTGCTGGTCTTAATCAACTCTGCAAGCGCAGATGCCACAATACGTGTTTTCACCTTGGTTTGTTTTTCGACGCCTTTTGAATAGCCGCCGAAGAATTCATAACCGCCGTCTGTTTTCACTGCAACCTGATCGCCGCCGCGACCAAGTGCCATTTCAAGCGCCTGTCGTGCTTCATTCTCCGCGCGTTTCATATTTTCTGTAACGCGTGCAACACCGATTGAGAGCGTGACCGGCGTACGGTTTTCTGTTTCCACCATACGCACCTTGTCAAGAATTTCAAACCGATTCCGGCGCATCTTATCAAGATCCTGACTCTCTACCACCATCACATAGCGGTCGTGATCGATCCGGCGGATAAATCCGCTCGTTTCATCTGAAAATTCCTGAATGATGTTGCGTACGTCGTTTAAAAGTTTGAGCTTATTGCTTTCCGGCTCGCGATTGATCGTCTCTTCATAATTGTCAATCAGCATCGACATAATGACAGGACGTTTTTTCTCCTCTTCGCGCCGCTTTTTCTCAAGCGTCGTTACATCGACAAAGTACATTGCATAAAACGCCTGCGGTGCTGCCGTTTTCATACAGAACGTTTGATAAAATCCATCCTGACAGCCAATCAGCCGCGGACCATTTTCCGCAATATCTTCCGGAGAATCCGGAAACAAATAAGCCAGCCGATATCCAAAAATATCTTCGCCGCCATGAAGCACAACAGATCGAAACATTTCGTTATACCAAACGATTTCACCTGACTGTGTCGCAAACAGCACCGGCATCGGGAAGTAGAGCAATCCCGCTTCCTGAGAATCAGACAGCATTTTCCCAATGGATGCCATGGATTTTCTAAGATCCTGTTGAATTTTCCAAATCTTAATTGACGCAATAATATCAACGGTAAGCACAAACGGTGCTGCAATCGCAAACAACCACCAGTTAACAAAAAACAGCATTCCCCAAAGTATAAGCGTCATTAAAATCAACAATGCGTACAATGGCCGAATCAGCCAAAATCGCTTTTGCTTCATAAAAAAGCCTCCCTGCGGCCTTATTGATCACACCTCTGTGATAATCGGCAAAATCATCGGGCCGCGTTTTGTCTTTTTATAAATATAATTGGACAACCCATCTCTAACATTCATTTTGATTGTACTCCAATCACGAATGCCGGAATCCAAACATTGATCCAATATATTTTTAACCACCTGTTTGGCCTCAGTCATGAGTTCCTCTGCTTCACGCACATACACAAATCCGCGCGATACAATGTCCGGTCCTGCAAGCAATGTGCCGGTTAAACTCTCCATCGTGATGACCACAATAATCAATCCGTCTTTCGCCAGATGCTGACGATCACGCAGCACAATTGCCCCCACATCACCGACGCCTAAACCGTCTACCAATACTCGTCCTGCAGGAACTGTACCCGTTTGGCTGATGCCGTCTTCTGACACTGTAATCACCTGACCGATATCACCGATCATTACATGTGACGGTTCAATTCCCATCGACTTTGCAAGTTTTGCGTGCGCCTTTAAATGTTTAAACTCACCATGAAGCGGCATCACAAACTTCGGGCGCGTCATGCTCATGACAAGCGCAAGCTCATCTTGACAAGCGTGGCCCGAAACATGTACCTCATACATCGCTTCATAAACGACTTCCGCACCAAGCTTAAGCAAATCGTTGACAACGCGTGTGACGTGCTTCTCATTGCCCGGAATCGGTGTTGCCGAGATGATAATGAAATCCTCTGCTGTGACATTCACCTTTCGATGATCGCCTGTCGCCATACGAGAAAGCGCACTCATCGGCTCGCCCTGGCTGCCCGTTGTGATGACAACGACCTTTTCCTGCGGATAGCGCGAAATGGTATCAATATCAACCAATAATCCTTCCGGTACATTCAAATAGCCAAGCTCGACTGCCACCGCAACGACGTTTTCCATACTTCTGCCAGACACTGCCACTTTACGGCCGAATTTCTGCGCCACTGTGATAATCTGCTGAATACGGTGGATATTTGATGAAAACGACGCAATAATGATACGATGTCCCTCGGCATTTGTAAACAATCCTTCAAAGGAACGGCCGACTTTCCGTTCACTCGGTGTAGAACCGGGGCGCTCTGCATTCGTTGAATCCGCCAGCAAGCACAGCACACCTTTTTCGCCCAGCTCAGCAAGGCGAGCCAAATCGGTAACGCCGCCTTCAATCGGGGTGTAATCGATTTTAAAGTCACCGGTATGCACGATAATTCCCGCAGGCGAGTGTACGACAATGCCCATGGCATCCGGAATCGAGTGATTCATATGGATGAATTCCACTTTCATGCAGCCAAACTGCACCGTATCCCGCGGATTCACCACAAACAGTTTTGCCTGTCCCAGTAATCCGTGTTCTTTCAGCTTTCCTTTAATCAGTCCGATCGCCAGCGGAGATGCATAAATCGGAAGCGAAACCCGCTTGAGCAGATACGGAATGGCACCGATATGATCTTCATGACCATGCGTAATCACAATGCCGCGAATTTTATCAATATTCTGCTCAACATACGTAAAATCAGGAATCACGAGGTCAACGCCCAACATATCGGCGTCCGGAAACGCGAGTCCGCAGTCGATAATAAACATATCGCCGCAGCACTCATAAAGCGTCATATTCTTTCCGATCTCATTCAAACCGCCCAACGGAATAATATTGATTGGCGGTTTTTTCACCTGCCGCTGCGAAGTACGCCGTGTATTCTTACGCGGTCCGGTTTGTTTGTATTGCTTTTTTTGTGCCGGTTGTGTTTTCTTTTGTGAATCCGACTGCTCCTTTTGGAGTTCTGCCAAAAGCTCATTCGGATTCAGCGGTGTAAATGTGCGTTTCCCGTTTGAAACGCGGGGCGAACGCTTTTTTGTTTGCTTCGGCTCTGACGGAGACATTCCGTCATTTTCATTTAATGATGCGTAATTTTTGCGCAATGTCAATTCCCTCACTTCGGTTTTCTTCATAATCCGGATAAAAAGGTATAACCACCAAAGCCGACCCTATAATCGTCCAAATAAAAGTCGGTATCCAAGATATGTATATGATTTTCAATGTGTGAATAAAAAGAAACATTGGGATAAAACCGGAGTTTGATCCGCTTTGTTGCCAGCCATTATTTTTCGTCCGATCTGTCGGCGTCAAGCAACGGTCTCTTTTTTACAGCTTCTCCGTACATCTACTGTTCTATTATTGTATAACGAATCACAAAAACTGTCAAGAGAGCGCCCAAATGCACCCTGTCATTTTCCTATTCTGTGTCAACTTTTTCCTAACATTCGCATTCACATATTGAATCCATAAAAAAACACGGACAGATTGGTCTCTCCGTGTTTTCTATCTTATTCATCCAGCTTTAATACTGCCATAAAGGCTTCCTGCGGCACTTCTACACTGCCAAGCGACCGCATTCGTTTCTTACCTTCTTTTTGTTTTTCAAGCAATTTCTTCTTTCGGGTAATGTCACCGCCGTAGCATTTTGCAAGCACATCTTTGCGCATTGCTTTGACGGTTTCTCTTGCAATAATTTTACCGCCGATCGCCGCTTGAATCGGTACTTCAAACAACTGCCGCGGGATATTGTCTTTTAATTTTTCTGCAATACGTCTTCCGCGTTCGTACGCCTTGTCCGCATGGACGATAAACGACAACGCATCCACGATTTCGCCGTTTAAGAGAATATCGAGTTTTACGAGTTTTGACTGGACAAATCCTGATAACTCATAGTCAAATGACGCATATCCGCGTGTTCTTGACTTAAGCGCATCAAAAAAGTCATATACGATTTCATTCAATGGAAGCTCATAGTGCATCTCCACACGTGTGACATCAAGGTATTTCATATCTTTAAAAACACCGCGGCGATTCTGGCAGAGTTCCATAATATTTCCCACAAACTCATTCGGGGTTAAGATATTCGCTTTCACAAACGGCTCCTCTGCCTGTGCAATCAGCGCAGCATCCGGATAGTTTGTAGGGTTATCGATCATCTGTACCTCACCGTTTGTCAGTGTCAGCCTGTACACAACAGACGGCGCCGTCGTGATAAGATCCAGATTAAACTCACGTTCCAAACGCTCCTGAATAATCTCCATATGCAGCAATCCCAAAAATCCGCACCGGAAACCAAATCCCAACGCAATTGATGTTTCCGGTTCAAACGAAAGAGACGCATCATTTAACTGCAGCTTTGTCAGCGCATCACGCAGATCTTGATATTTTGCGCCATCGGCCGGATAAATACCGGAAAAGACCATCGGATTCACTTTTTTATATCCAGGCAGCGGCTCTTTCGCAGGGCAATCCGCACGTGTCACCGTATCACCGACGCGCGTATCTCCGATATCTTTAATACTTGCGGCAATATAGCCAACCTCACCCGCATAAAGTCCTTCCCGCGGCACTGAAGTCTTGGCACCCATATAGCCAAGCTCTGTGACGGTATATTCACCGCCGGATGCCATCATACGAATGGTATCACCAACATGCAGTTCACCGTCCATGACACGGATATAGACAATAACACCTTTATAGCTGTCATAATAGGAGTCAAAGATCAGCGCCTTAAACGGTGCGTCCTCATCCCCGGACGGCGGCGGCACATCACGCACAACCGCTTCCAAAACCGCTTCAATATTCACACCGGTTTTGGCCGAGATCCGCGGTGCATCCATCGCAGGAATTCCGATGACATCTTCGATCTCATGACAAACTGTATCCGGATCTGCTGCCGGAAGATCAATTTTATTGATAACGGGAACAACTTCCAAATCATGATCAATGGCAAGGTACGTATTTGCCAACGTCTGTGCTTCAACGCCTTGTGAAGCATCTACGACTAAAATCGCGCCCTCACACGCTGCAAGCGATCGGGAAACCTCGTAGTTAAAGTCAACATGGCCGGGTGTATCAATTAAATTCAGCTGATACGTTTCACCGTCTTTCGCTTGATATTCGATCGTAACCGCACGCGCTTTAATCGTAATGCCGCGCTCACGTTCAATGTCCATATTGTCCAAAAGCTGTTCTTCCATTTCACGGTTTTCCACCGCACTAGTCAGCTCGAGCATGCGATCAGCCAATGTACTTTTTCCATGATCTATATGCGCAATGATACTAAAATTACGAATTTTGTTTTGTCTGTCCGACAAACATCTCACCTCTTTGGTATAATCCGTACAAAACGGGAAAAACTCTGTCTTGACGGAATTTTCTCTAATCTAAATTATTATATCATAACCGCCATTTTCCCGCAATTAAAACATTTCGCAAAAAAAAATAAAAAAAATCGAAAAAAGGTGTTGACATCCTATTTTCAATCTGCTATAATAAACGAGCGCTCGAGAGAGAGGGCAAATAAGTCAAGTATCTCGAGTTTATATAAACGCATGATCCACTAGCTCAGCTGGCAGAGCATTTGACTTTTAATCAAAGGGTCCGGAGTTCGAATCTCCGGTGGATCACCAAGAGAAAACCGCTATAGACGATGTCTATAGCGGTTTTGTTTTATAAAAATGACTTGCATCCGACTTGCACGCAACTACTTAGTTTATATAAACTAAAAAGTGCTCAGGCAAATGCCTGAGCGCTTTTCTCTTTTACGGCAGCTTCAATATGTTTGCCCAATATCAATAAGTTACAACACATAAAATTTCAGTAATGACAAAAAGAATCAATGTATTAAACCGATTCTTTTTTCTTACTCTATTTAGTTTATTCTGTGTTATCTTTACTTTTTTGATGCGATGCACTTGCACGCTTATTTTCTAAATCATTATTTTGAATTGATTGAACAATTGCAGTAATGTGTTTTTCATCATTTTCAGGGAAGAAATACTTCGTTATTATAGTAAGTAGGCCGATAATCAGAGAAATAAAAGAAACACATGATGTAACAAAAGCTACTATGTCTGAAACATTTAAATCTTTAGGAGAAATGCAGATAACTAAAGCCAAAGCACCTAATATGATAGAAAAGCCAATAACAATAAATAAAGAAACGATTAACAATATGCATCTGGATCTTCTACTTTGTTTCATCTTATCTTTATATGAATCCACATAGATACTTAAGAGATCCGATATTTTTTGGTCTCGTCTTGCTTGTTCTATTGTTTCAAATGGATCATGAAACTTTTTTTCCCTGAGAGCTTTCTCACTTTTAGTTTTAACAAAAAGTGCTTGCGTCAGAACGTCATCTACAGAATCATCGATTTGTTCAAATTCTTGACCTATAGCATCATCTATTTTTTCAAGTCCTATATCCGAAACATTCAAAAGGAAACACCTCTTATTTCTGATCATCTAATTCCTTTATTTCATTGACTCGTCGTTTCGCGCTTTCTAATGGTACACTGAAAATAGTGGCTAAATGAAAATATATTACGTTATCGTCAAGCCCTTCGCTTTTATATTTTTCGTACTGCTTTTTAAACGTTTTACGTGGCATCAACAATGCAGCAGCAAAATAATCCGCATCATTTTCTGATTCGTTACGTCCTTTTTTATTTTCTCGATGTAAAAGCACTGATTCTTGAGTAGGATTTTTAAAATCATCACTAAGAACATAATGTAAAATGAAATGAGAAAATTCATGAGCAATGATAAATCGCTTCCATTCCATTGGTCGATCGGAATTAACAGCAATGACTCGTCTATCTTGAGAAATAAGCAAAAATCCGTCTTCATTCTCATCTAAATCTGCATTTCCTACAGTAAACCCCATCTTCTTTGTAAATTCTACAATATCGACATATTGATCTTCTTTTGAATATCCAAAAAGATCAAGTAAAGAATCCACCATTTTTTCAATTTGAATTTTTTCCATCTCACACAACTCCATCTGCACATCTCCTTTCAAAACATTTTAATCACTTAAAAAGGAAATATGCATGCCATTCAAATTTACATATTTGATTATATTACATCAATTACTTTTGCTTGTCAACTATAATCATACGTATTTAAAAATCAAATTTCAAGTACTATTTTGGATTAAATATATTATAAAATGAAAAATCATCAATTTCGTAAAACTTAAAATTATATATTATACAGATAATATATAAAAATATATTTTTCACACTATCACAAAAAGCGCTCAGGCATTTGCCTGAGCGCTTTTCTCTTTTACGGCAACTTCAATACGTCACCCGGATGGATGACACTATTTGCAGTCATGCCGTTGTACTCTGCAAGTTCTTTATACCGATTGCCATTGCCGAGCTGAGAAGCAGCAATCTTCCAGAAGCTGTCCCCGCTTTTTACTGTATACGTTTTTTTCACGGACGGTTTCGGCGATGTGCTGCCTGATCCATCCGGCAGCTTCAACACGTCACCTGGATGGATGACACTGTTTGCAGTCATGCCGTTATACTCTGCAAGTTCTTTATATCGATTGCCGTCACCGAGCTGTTCGGCTGCAATCTTCCAGAAGCTGTCCCCGCTTTTTACTGTATACGTTTTCACGGATGGCTTCGGCGTTACCGGTTTGGTAGATTGCTCTTCTTTTGTAAATCCGTTTAAACCTGCCATTTTAATCACCGACGGGAAATCGCGATAGCACTCGTTTACATCAACGTTTCCGGCAATGCCTTTCACACTTCCCGATGATGTATACTGCCACATATCGCGGAAAAGCGACTGATTCGCGTTGTCCCCGCGGTAGTCGGCAAGCCAGAGTGTGTATTTCTTTGCAAGACGGGCGTGATCAAGCTTGTTTTGAAAATAGTTTGTGTTTGCATAGACACCGACAAAATATCCGGCGTTTTCAAGCGATTCGCAGAATGTTTCGACGATGGCGGTCAACGTCTCTTTGGAGAGCTTGCCCATCCGTTGTTCATTTTCTACGTCGTAATATACTGGGAATTCAAACTGTTTACCTGCAAGCAGAGTTTTGACGAATTCTGCTTCTTTTTTGGCCATTTCGATCGTATCGGCCGCACTGTAGTAGTACGCACCTACAGGCATACCCACTTTTTTAAATCCGTTATAATGGGTAGAAAGCAACTCGTCTGCACCCATGTTCTGCGCGCCCCAATAGGTAAGACCGCAGCGTAAAATTACGCCGTTGACACCTGCATCTTTGACCGCTTGATAGTCAACGGTTGGTTGATATTTTGAAATATCGATCACTTTCAACATGATTCATTCTCCTTTCTCTACAGTAGACAGTTCCGGTAAACCCGCAATACTTGTCAGTAAAGAGAGTACACCCGAAAGAGCTGCAGCCGATGCAACCATAACCCAGTTCACATCACCAAGCACCGCTGCAGTTCCGATGGTTGCAACTGCTGTCTGTGCAACAGTTTTTACCGCGCGAATTCCTGCTGCCTTCATCCAGTTTTTCACTTTCGTTTTCATTTCCTTTTGTCCTCCTATTTGTGATATTCTTCAAGATCACCAATTCGATGATTGGCAACTTTGATCTGTTCTTCCTGCACAGCGGCGTTTTCCTCAAGTTTATACACCCGCTCGATCACACTGTTGTGCTTTTCAACCTTTTGTTCAAGCTGCTTTAATCGATATGCAGTAAGCCTTGATGAGGCAACGATACCACCTACAGTTCCGATTGCGGTTCCCGCAAACGAAATCAAAGCAACTATAATTGTTTCACTCAAAAATGCCCCTCCTATTTCCAACGTCCGATCGCAATAATGCTGATCGTCACATTTACTTTTGACGTCGTTTTCACGGTCCTGTAAATATTTACTGTACCGGGTGACTCCAACGACGACGATTTTAAGGTATCGATAAAGCAGGACTGCAGCCCGTATATTGTTGCACTGATTTGCGGCAGTTCACCTATAAATTGAGCTGCATAAATTCCAAGAGATGTACGTGTACCGTAGTACAAAGCGCCTTCTTGATCCTCCGCGGTCGAACTGTATGCAAAATTCTTTGTACAAATCTGCGTTCCATCCGCCCATCTTATATATTTGCCGTTTCCGTTTTCTCCGAATTCAACGATTGCAGCACCATCCACCTGTAATCGGCCCCCGATCTCCGGATCGTACATCTCCCCTATACCAACACCGTACACATCCCCTTGCCGGTAAAGATCCATGAGTACAATGCCGGAGTTTAATGAGATTGTCAACGTAGTACTCGTAAGCTTATCCGTGAGTGTGAGCTTTATTGCAAAGCTGTTCTTTATCGTAAACCCGCCGGTTCCGAGATCGCCCTGGATGGACGCATCGAACGATACACGTCCGCTTGAAAGCGTCGGCACAATCGAAATGGGTGCTGATTCTTCCCCACCGTCCGGCGTATAGGTATAGACAAGCGACTGCACCACATTGGTCGTCTGCCCGATGGGCTCAGTATAAATCGTGCCGTCAAGCGAGAGGATCACCTCGGCGGTACTGCCGTTTACACGGCGTGCGGAGGCTGTCCGAATGACTGGCGGCGTGTATTGAATGACCTCGGCGAGCTTGCTCACCGTCCGCTGATTGCCGCGGCTGTCTACTGCGGCGACAGTGATCTGTGCGGCGGACACGTCTTTGAGCGTGATCGTCACAGCGCCCGATGCACTGTATGCGGCAGATCCTGTTACACTGCCGCAGGAAGCGATATATTTTGTGAGTGTCGCCGACTTCTGCGCGCTCGCTGCGCCCGCCGGAATCGTGATCCGGATGTCCGAAATGCCCGCGATAATTTTCTGATCGTCGCCGGTGATCCCCGCGTTTGTGATATCCTGATACGAAAACGTACCCGACCAGACCGGCGACGCAACGGACACATCGATCGAGACAGTTGCGCTTGCCGTCGAAGAAAGTCCGGCGCTGTTTGTCAGTGTGAGCGTCGCTTTTGCTGTGTTGCTCGCAGGCATCGCTGCATATAGCTTTTCGGTTTCGGTGCTTGTGAATGTTGCCGTTTTAATACCTGCCCCCATTGACTTTGTGATCGAAACACTGCCGAGCGTGAGCTTTAACGTGTGAGACCAGCTCGATACCGGCGAGGAAATCGTGACAACCGCCTGTTTTCCCGGTGTGATAGTGGGAATCGATGCAAAGGACGACTGCCGCGGAATCCGCGGAATCGAAACACTGCCGGACGCCTCACAACTGCCCGGGCCATAGCCGCCCGACGTTGCAAGGAAATCAGCCGAAATGCTGACGTTCGGATGCGAGCCGTCTGCATTGTGCGTGATCGTCTTTGTCTTACTATAAAGCTTTGTCGTGATCCACTGCGGTGTGGTGCTTCCGACATTTTTCTGTCCGCTGTAGGACTGTCTGTCGCCGGCAATCGAAATATGGCCGGACGTGTTACCCTGAAAGCGGATGTAATAGCTGTCGAGCATCATGTCGGCAGTAATTGTTGTCTGATTCGCCGACTGATTCTGTGACAAATATACATTGATATAAAATCGATATTTTGCAGTATTCTGCGTTACCGATCCGCTGATCTTTGCCAAACGTGCACCTCCTTTTTAATCATTGACTGTAAACAGGTTGTGTCCGTCTCCGACCGACGAGAGCACAAGCCCCTTTTGTTTGGATGCAGGTTCGATCGTCAGCGTTCCCCGCACGCTCGTTTTTCCAAACTGCGCGCCGTTTTCATCGAAAAACGCCTCGTATTTTCCGGAAGCGTTATTTTTGACGGCGAACGACGCATTGTCAATCCGGGTGGAGAGCTTCTCGCCGCTTGCGCCAATCGACAGCACGCCGCCCGAAAACGTCATCTGTTCCGTGAGGATTTCGTTCTGTGCCTGCTGCCAGTCGGACACCTCAAGTCCCGGCATCAGCGTAAGATCGGCGACGATCAGCGTGCCGGATGTGCATTCGACTGCAAAATCGACTGCTGTACCCGAAGCGGTTAGATTCCCTTTGACCTGTGTCCATTCGGATGCGGGCGGAAGCTCCGTTTCCGTGCCGCCTGCAATGACTGTGCCGGCCGATGCACCTGAGCCGAGCAGTTTATACCGCAGCATAAAGCAATACTGCCCGCCCGGAATTGTATCGGCTGTTTGAGAGAGCGACGCTGCACCCTCAAGCACAAAGCCGCCGCCCGCCGCCGAGTAATTGCGGACGTCTGCAGCATATGTACTGTCACGTGACAGCGAAACCGTTCCCTCGGTGATAAAATCCTCAAGGCTGAATGCCGCCGTTCCGAGAAGCAAATTTGCACCGCCTCGGTGCTGTGTCTGCGCAGAAACGCCGTCCACTGTGACAGACAGTGCGGCGAGTTCCTGCTTCATTTGATCCACATCGCCTGTCGTCTTGTCCGTCTGTTCCACAACTGCCGTGATCTCACTTTTAACCTTATCCACTGCAAGTTCTGTACGTCGCACTGTTTCTTTTATGTTGGATGCTTTTTTATACGCTGTTTCCGTTTCTGTTAAAGCAAGCGTTTCGCCGGTGCATCGCAGGCCACCATCATATTCCAATGTTTCCGCACCGTAAAATGTGCGATATGAATAGCCCTTTGTATCGGAAATCGTGATGGCATCTCCCATATCGAGCGCTGGATTTGATCGCCAATCCATGTGCATGGCATAAAACCGCGTCCCTTTGATTTGTGCAAACATCTCATCAATGACGTCATCCCGCATATGATCTAAAAACGGATTATCCGCAATTTTAATTTCCTTGCGACCGTCTCTTAAAACTGCTTCTCCATCTTCCCGATAAATATTGTCCTCCTGCGGCAGCCGTGCCAATACAAGCGTATTATACGGGCCGCTTTCTACACCGATTTCACATTCATAATATTGATCCGCGTCAATGATATAAGGAGATGCGCTGTTTATTCGCATATCCACAAAAGCAAGTTTCCCATTGCGATCGATCACTGCATTACAAAAGGCGGCTTGCGCAATCCATGCGACTACCTCTTTGATTGTTTCTGTTCCGGACAAATTCGGCGGCTGTGTCAGCTGTAAATCTGCATGATACCATGCGGTATTTGACAATGTGACGCCAAATACCGCAGCAGTTTCAGCCGCATACACTGACAAAGAAATCGGGTATGTAATTTCCTGTATCCGATCAGCTTTGTACGCATCTGCTTCATACAAAGCGTCATATGCTGTAAACTGTACCGTTCCCGCATCCGGATCACGTCCGATCTTTTGAATGCGCATCGGTGTCATAGGAACCTGCTCAGTCATCAGCTCGTTTCGCATGAAAACTGCTTGCACCATTTTCCCTTCTGAAAGCAGCGCAGTGTTTTCACTTTCGTACATGGAAACCTCCATTTTTGAAGCGATTGCATTTCCGAAAAATCGGCTTTCCGTATTGCAGGCGCGTTCAATTTGAATAGTGATAATCTCCGCTTCATCTGTGAGAATAAGATCATCTGCTACAATAATTTTTGCTCGGACGTCACGCGATTGTGCTGTAATTCCCGTATTCCATTCCTGTGATACTTCGTACATGTTTTCCCCCTACAATTCAATAAAATTGAGGTTAAACGGCTTATACATTGTGTTTGTGCCATCCACATAATATGCTTCCGGTTCCGGTGTACCGGTATATGCCTTGATTGTTTTTTCTACTTTTTCCCGCGGATCAAAAAAACGCACCGCCAGCACATAGGACTGAATCGCTTTTAAAAAGCGCTGCATCTCCTCTTGTGTCATCGGACCAAACGAACAGTTTAATTTGTACTTTCGATTGACAATCTCGACGGTGTTGTTTCCTCTTGCATTTCGTCCGCTTTTGCTCGACAGCAGCGTTTCATAGCTCACTTTATAACCGGACAGATATGATGACACATCCAGTGTTCCTAATGTTAAGATCACACGCGCCCTCCTAAATCAAAATCGGACAGTCTCCTGTCATCCGTGTAATGGCATTGATGCCGCGAATTGCAGAAGCTGCAACCGTATCATCTCCGATTTTTACAATCAGCTGCAACCGCTCAAGCAGTTCGACAATTCTCTTTAACAACGCGGTCACCTCTTCATCCGCGCCGCCCATCATAGCTTTTAATTTGTTAAGCGGCGCCACAACCTCCGGATTGCTGCGTGCGTCCGTATTGTCACCGATCATCGCAAGTGTCGGCTGATCGACAATACCGCCGCTTGCAAGACGTGGAATCAACGGTGGATTCGCCGGCATGGAAAAGTGCCAATCCTGCCCAAACAATGAACCAAGTGCACCGGCAATTCCGCCGATTGCGTCTACAATCGCCTTTACAACCGTATAGATGCCTTTCCACAGTAAATTGATTCCGTCAACAATCAGGTTTACAACGCCTTTGACAATTCCCCAGATCGCGTCCCAGATTCCTTTGAAAAAAGTGCAGATTCCGTTCCACGCCTTTTCCCAATTCCCGGTGAAGATCCCCGTGATAAAGTCGATCAGACCGCCAAGTGCCTCAAACACACCGCCAAGCACATCTGACAAGACTCCAAACACCGTACCAAGCATTGAAATGATGGTATTAAACACCTCTGCAATCGGCGGTCCTAAAACGTTTACAAACCAGTTGACAATCGGCGCAATGAATTGATTATAGATTTCCATTGCACCATTTACGAGCTTCATGACAAATTCACCGATATGTGCAATCAACGGCTGTAAATGATCGTTCCACAACTGCTGCAGCACCGCAAAAATATTGTCAAAGATCGGCTTTAAGAAGCTGTTCCACACTGTTAAAAATATGTTTTTAACCGATTCAAGCATTGCCATAATATTGTTAATTGTCGTTTGACCATATGTTTCCCAGAGATTTTGAAATGTCGTGAAACAATCCAATATAATATTGGAAATGAGCGTGAACACCGGCTCCACTATACCCGACCACAGCGTGTCAAACCCAACCTTTAAAAAATCAAAGACACCGCCGATCACTTCCATCAAACCGATCCACATATCTGTAAACAGCGGTAACCCGTCGGTAACAAACCAATCAATCACCGGCACAAGTGCATTCCACACCGTTTCCGATACGGTTGCAAGCGTATCCATAAACCCGGATAAAATTGTCGAAACCGTTGAAATGCTGACTGCCACCGCATCTTTGAAATCAGTTTGAAACCAATCGGATAACGGTGTCATCCATGCAGCACACTGACTCCCTATTCCCTGGAACAATGCGGCAAATCGCGCGATCGGTGCATCAAACTTTGAAAGATTCTCTTTAATCGGCACAACAACATAGTCGTAAAAACCTTTCCCGATACCTTCAAATACTTTTTTAAACTTTTCGGCAAAGGATGCTGCTGCAGCATCACCATTTGTGTCAAGTGCATCATAGTCAATTCCGCTTCCGTCCGTGCCCGCACCGGATGAAGGTGCTGACATGACGATCATTTCATCAAATGAAGCCTGCGATAAACTCTCCGCCGTCTGCTTAGCTGTTTCGGCGTTTTTTTGCATTCCCTTTGTGGCTTCAACTGATTCCGCATAGCTTTTCCCAAAAAGTGCGCTGATAAACGAAGCGATCGCCTTAGTGGCGGATGCAAGTCCGGACATCAATGTGTTGAGCAGCGGCATAATGCTTTGCATAATCGGTGTAAATGCGACCATGAGATTTGCTTTGACACTGTTTAGACTCTTTTTGAATGTTTCATTCTGTGTGGCGGCATTTGTAAGCAAAGAACGCAGGCCGGTAAACATAGCATACAGTCCTGCTGTGAGAAAAGTCGCTTTGAATGCACCTCCGATTGCCTGCGAGAGCGCTCCCATATGTTTTGACGAGGAATCTGTACTCTTTTTTACACTGTCGGATACCTTTTTCGATGTCTTGTCTGCCTCTGTTTTGATATCGTTCGTTGTCTTTTTGAACATGGAACGTATCCGCTCCATCGCTCTTTGGAATACATTCTGCGTTTTATTTGCTGCTTGTGTGACAGGCGCAGCGCCGTTTTGCGCTGTTGCAATCAAAGAATTCAACCTATTTTGCGAAGCTGCAATTTTTTGAGATAATACTTCAAAAGCTTTACTTCCTGCTTCCACATTTCTGAGTTGAGCTGCAAGTTCTGCAAGTCTATTACTTTCTTCGCTGATTTGTGGATTTGAAATGTTTGATGTTGTAATCGGTGCTTGTTTCTCGGGTGAAGTGGTTTTCTGCATTTTTGCAGTAACTGTATTGAGTCGTTCCTGCAAAGAAATAAGTTTACTTTCAGAAGCCGTGATTTTCCCAGAAAGGGTGTCAAACGCTTTGGTTCCTGCCTCTACATTTCGAAAATCCGTTTCAAGCTGCGCAAGCTTCTCGCGTTCCGCATCAATCTGCAAATTGATATTTTCAAACTTTTGCTTTAACAGTTCTTGCGGATCTGAAGACGCTGCGAACACCTCCGACAAATCAACCGTTTTCGGCTCCGGCATTTTTGCATCCGATGATTTTAAATATTCCGGAATTTCTGAGAGTGCGCCAGTTTTCACCATACGCTTCATCTCATCATTGAATTTTGAAAAGTCTTTCTTGATGCCCTCGGTTTGCTGGGAAACCGCCTTTTGCGCCTCCTCCATCGGCTTATCAAACGATTCTGTGATCTGTTTGTTCACCCGGTCAAGCGGTGCTTGCATGTTGCTCTGCATCTCCTGCGTAACCTTATCAAACTGCACGGTCAGATCACTTCCGTCCAGTGTCAATTTAAGTGCAACGCTTCCGACAACATCTGCCATATGCTCCCCCCTTTTTTACGAAAATGCCGCGGCAAGCTGCCGTTCAAGTTCCGCCATCTGCCGCATCCAGTCGTCCATCGAAACGGTTTTCGCCTGCTCATTGGCAAGAAACGTCCTCCACTCAGAGCGGATGCGGTGCTGCATTGGTGTAAACTGCTTGATGATCTGAGGATCGTCTTCGCTCCGAATTGAAATGACACGTCCGAGCGGTGTGTCGTCCATCAGACCGGAAACCAGCTTCACCCAATCGATATAGTGCAAATGAGGCTGTTTTGACGGAATGATTCCATACTGTTTCGCAATACTCTGTTCAATAAGTGTGCGATCATAGGAAATATCATACCAGCGCACTGCTCCGTCATTCTTTGGTGTTTTGAAATCGTGCACCCACCTGCTCGGGTGTTTCACCAGTCATTGCGGCGATCACTGTTTCAAAGATGCGCATGGATGCTGCGAACGGATAATTTGCCTCGTCCACTTCTTTTGCCGCTGCCTCACCGAGCGCCAGCGAAAGCACTTCCCGGATCATCTTCATCATGTTCTCTTGCTTTGTTGACGCTGCAATTTTCTGCACCTTTTCCACCGTTTTTTGCCGATCGTCAATCGGATACACCTTGTCACCGATTCGGATTTCGGGACATTCGGTCAGCAATTTATTGTCTACTGTATACATTTTCATATTGTTACTTCCTTTCTTAAAAAGAAGTCGGAGCACTCACCCTGAATGCTCCGATCTCTTTTGTTTATTCCTCCGCCGGCGGCGTATAGGTCGGCTTTCCGCTCGACATGATATCAAATTCCAAACCGTCTACATTGGTGCTGTCACCGCCGCCGGGCGTTGTGACATTGACTACACAGTCAAAGCTGATTTTTCCGCCGCTCGGAAACTCCCATTCGAAGAAAGAATCGCACTCACGGCCGCTCTTCCAGGCAAGCTCATACACATAATCGTTTCCCTCATCACCGATACAGCGTTTGCCTTTCATCGACACCGTAATGCTTTTGCCGGTCATCAGCCGTTTCAACCAGCCTTCTGTTTCCATCGGCGTCCATTCCTGCACACTGCCGTCCACTTTTACGGAAAACGACTCCATTTCCGCAATCGTTTTTACGCTTTCCTGTGATTCGCCGATTTTAAATTTGTTTTTAAATACAGGGAATACCCCTGTGATTCCTGCCATTTAGTTCACCCTTTCGTATACAATCATCAAGTTGATCACATATTCGCACACGCCGTACTCATCCCGTCCAACATTCACAGGTCCGCCGGAAGCGTCCACCAAAACAATCGGGATTTCTCCCATCAAAAAGCCGCCTGCCCCGCTCATGTGTTCCCACAACGACTGCGCCTGTGTTTCCGCTTGTGTCGGTGTCTTTGACCAGTGCAGCAGAATACAGACGGATTTTTGTGCATATCTTGTCTGCGGATATCCACCGAGACAAATGCGGCCGGGCGGCGAGCGCTTTCCGTCATACACGCCGACAAAACACTCTTTATTTGCATCAATGGTGCCCACTGCAATTTTACCGACCGTTTCGGGTGCGATTTCCTTGATCCAATCTTTCACATGTGCAAGCGTGAGTATCAAATTCCCGCCTCCTTTTTAAAAATCTCTTGAAACGTTTCAAGGGAAAACGCTTCCTCTTTCCCTCCCGGCAGCCATGGTGCAAGCCATTCTCCGCCTGCGTTCGGATTGTTGACCGTCTGAAAGTTATATTCCGGATGATAATAGAGACGGCGTGCCTGCGGAGAATCTGTGATAATCTCCACGCACAGAGAATCACCGTCTTGATATGTCTCTGTTACATATGTCTCGTGATTTTGCATATCGCCTTGGTCGTACGGCATCACCTGTGCGCTTTTCACTTCCGTAAAGAGCGCTTCTCCTGTTTTCTGAAGTGCCGTTTGCGCCGCCTCAGCAAGCCGTTTACAAGCGGCTGTATCCCACTCTATCTGAATCTTCATCAGATCAACTCCAAACAAGTGAAATTTACTGTCCCGTCCGGATTCCGCCCACGGGAAGCTTTATAAATGCGCCGTCTCATTGTGCTGCCCGCATCAATTTCCACTTCTCCGTAAATATCGTTTCCCGGATAAATATCGCCGTCAAAAAAAGCCTGTGCATTCAACTGCACAAGCTGCTTTTGCGCTGTCATGACCTGCCGTGATTTTTCGGAATAATTGCACATTCCCTCAAACAGCAATGTGTGTTTCTCTGCGCCGTTTTCGTCAATTCCATCACTTAGATACACTTTCACATATGTACTGCGAACCGTTTTCGGAACAAGTTTTGGCCACTTCATGAAAAAATCCTCCTATCAAGTCCTAAATAGCAAAGACCAGTTTGACGCAGAACATTCATCACATACGCAGTTGTCTGCACTCCGTTTTGTTCCACAAGGCCTGCACCCCCGAACTGCATGGATACGCCGTTGATCCCATAAGACGAAAGCGGCATTTCCAAAAAGTCGGCATAGGTATAGCGAAACGACGCCTGCTTACACACCGCACATTTGACCTGCTCCTTTTGAAAGTCCGTCAGCGCTTCAAACCCGATTGTATTGATCCGATTATACGTTAAGCCGTCGATATCACGCTGTGCTTCTTCCAACCGTGCAGTGAGCTCTTCTTCGGGAATCTCTTCTCCCTTGCAAAACCGCGCAAAATCTTCTTTGTCGGCATACATGTCGCTCATTCTCCTTTTTTGGAAGCTTTCTTCTCAGAATCCGGCTTCTTCTGTGACGATGCTTTTGTCTTTGGTGCATCTTCTGAAGGTTCCGAATCTGAAGCCTGCTCCGATATCTCTTCCTCATCTTCCGAATCCGGAACCTTCTCCAGTATCTCTTTCTCGTCTTTCGAAGGTTTCTTCGGGGAAGGCTCTTCGTATACTGCAAAGTCGGGATTCTTTTTGAGCATTTCCTCTACCATCGGAACAGACGGTTCTAAAATCACACCGGTCGTTTTGTTTTTAAACTTCATCTGCCCCATCTCCTTATTCTGTTTCCCATTTGAACATCAGATCCGGCGTGAGCGATTTTGTGCCGTAATCATAAAACAGACTGACGTCAAAATCGTTCGACAGCGGGATTTTCTCCGGCTCAGTATACTGATCGGATACAACCGGCTGTGCAACTGCACCAAAGACCATTGAAATGCCGTTTGTCGTACTCGGCAGGCGGGTGCTGCTGTATACTTTCACACCGTGATACATACCGAATTCCTCTCCCGCAGTATCTACATTTGTATTCGGCTGTGTGTCAAGGAAGGTGCGAAGCGCACCATATTTTGCAGGAGAGAGCACAACGGCAATCTGCTCCCGTTCAACACCGTCCACATAGTCGTTTTTCACGGTTTCGACGGACTGAATCAGCTCTTCAACGATCTCCTGAATCGCTGTCCCTGTTGGCTCAAGCTTGGTTGCATCCGCTGCGGCCTGTGTGAAAAACGCACGATCGAGCGTGGCGGCCATGCTTAGTGCATGGTTGTCGGCACGCCGCTTCATAATGTTGGTTACCCCGAATGTCTCAAGGTCGAATTTTGCGATTTCCTCAACGATCTCCTTGTGCTGATCGAGATTTACAGTTGTGGGCGGTGCTTTCAACTTGTCGCCTTTTCCTGCAGTACGCGCTGTGCCGTATGCTTTCGATTCGCTGTTCGCAAACCTCTTGAATTCCACACTGCCCGCAGCAGGATTTCCTGTGTACTGCTGGCTTTTGAGCGCCGTGGAAAGGGTCAATTTCTGTACATTTTCGATCACCATTCCATAAAGTTCCGCCAGATCCGCCGGCGAACTTCCATCGGTCGTCATACTGATTGCTTTTGTTCTTGGCATAGTTCATTCATCCTTTCTGTTTGTTAGAAAATGACTTTTCCTTTCGGCAAGCCTTTCCCCTTCGCCTGCTCAGCGCCGGAGGTGTCCACGCCAACTTTAAAGCCGCCTTTGCTGTCAGCATCTTTTTTTACTTGCCATTCAGGACGCCGCTTGAGCACTTCTTTGAGCGCATCGCGCACACCCTCCTCGTCAAGCTCGCCGTCTTTTTCCGCCTGCATAACGGCAAGGCAGACTGCATCCGAAACGGCATCCGGATTGACACCGTTTTGATATGCCTCAAGCTGTGCCCGCACGATCAGTAGTTCCCGGTTTGCAGTTTTGAGTGCAGTGTCAGCATCCGAGGATTCCTGCCGATCCGTTTGGCTGTCCTGCTGGCTGCTTCCGCCTGCCTGCTGCATCTTTTTGCGTTCTCTCCTCAGCCGCTTTTCGATGATGGCATCAAGCTCCTCCTGTGATTTCGGAAGTCCGTCATTTTCCGGTTTGTCTTTTGTTTCTTTGGTTTCCTGTGCGCTGCTGTCTTCCACATCTTTCTCCCGCGGATCGGCCGGTTCCGCAAAATACTGTGTACCGAGATGCAGGCACGTGCGTGTGTTTGTTTTCATATGCAATCCTCCAGTTTTAAGCCCTGTAGGCTGTTTTTCCGCGGACAGTTTTAAGCCGTAACACGTTTTGGGCAAAACAAAAAGCGCATTCGGACAAAACGTCCAAACACGCCTGCTGTTTCTTTTGTTGTAAAGTAAAAGCCTTTCTCTCTCAAACGGGTTCCCGTTTGGGGTCGATCGGATATTTTCGCACATAGCGCTTTTTTTCTTCGACCGAGCTCCTTAACGCTTCCACATATTCCTCTGCCGACGAAAACTCCGGCAAGTCACAGCTTGGAAAACGCTCTCCAAACATCTGTGAATACTGTTTGTGCATTTGCCTCACACTGTCTTGAAACAAAAGCTTCCGCGCATTCGCATCAATGAAAAGGAACTTTCTTTGTGGCATGGGCTCACCGTTATGCGTCCTTTGGTATTCCTCGTCCATAATTTCCTCAGGTGTTCGGAAGGGACATTTCGGGACATACACGGTCTTTTCTGCGATCGAACGCTTTAGCCCTTCCACATACTCCTCCACCGAGGAAAACTGGCAATGATTAAAAAACGGATAACGTTCCCCGAACATCGCAAAATACTGCTCGCGCAGTTCCATAACACCTGCCTCACGAAGTTCTTTTCTTATAGTCGGACCGATAAACATCGTTTTTCCTCCTTTTTAAAACCCAACCAATTCCATAAAAATGCGGATCAGCTCCGGAAACCTGTCTTTTAAAAAGGCAAGCTCCGATTCCATTTGAAAGCTGACCAATGTAAACAGATTCGCAAATACTTCACACTCCCGCGTTCTGGGGAGCTTCCAATAGTCTCGGTCATGTCCGATGATATCATCGATCTCGCCGACGCTCAGTGCGCTGATAATATCAGAAAAGCATCCCACCTCGTCCGCCTGCGCTCTTTTTCGAAACAGTTCAGGTTCTGACATCACCTGCTCTTGCGCCTCATGAATCGCCGCAGTCAGCTCACTGCTTTCCCATGAGCTGAAGAACAAATAATCGAGCCGGTGTGATTCTTCGTGTGCCATTGTGACCATCGGATCGACTTTCGAAAACTCCCGTGCGGCCGGATTGTAATAAATAAGATCTTTTTTAGGATTGTACGCAAACTCCAGATCCGGACGATCTGTTTTCTCGAAAGCAGTGGGGTTTCTTCCCTCATCGCCGATATATTCAAAATACATCCGGCTTTGTTCCGGCATTGTTTTCACAATCTCTTTAAAATCGCTTTTTACGCCGGTGAGATCAAAGCCGCCGTCTGCGTCAAGATAAGCGGAAGCTGGTTTATACAAGCTCAGTATATCATGCTTTTCGCCTTCGTTCAACGGTAGCGCAGTCGGATATACTTTTTCACGCCAGTAGTCGCGGCGCAGAACGTCTTCATGCTGTTTGATGAATTCCCGCAGTTCACGCTGGCGGTCAGAAAGCACCTTTGCCGCTCTTTTCTGATTTTGAGGATCAGACATTCCGGCCTTTATCCGTTTGGCTTCTCTCACGCGCCGTTCCAGTCTGCGCTGCTGCTGTTCAAGCGCAGAAACGGTTCGAATCTTCTTTGCATCCATGGGAGGCGGCAGCGTGCTCACGCCCTCAATCCATGTACTGAACGTATGCCGGCAGTTTGGATGAAACAATCCTCCCGTCACTGCTTCTGACAACAGCGGATACCAGTTTCCGTTTTGACTTTTTGCACGAACACCGCTTTTTTCACCCGAAAATTGCCCGAATACGTCGTCGATATACACACGTCCCTGCCAGGGCAAACACGTTTGTGAACATGCGCCATACTGGCTGACAAGCACGGTATCAATCAGAAGCGCTGCGCGTTTTTTCGCTTCTCCCTGCAAATATGCGCGTGTGGCCGCTGTCCGCAGTGCCATCTGCGCATAATCGGCGATGTTGACGCGGCGGCCGTTTCGATACTCGATGCAGTTGATGCCGGCACGCAAAAAGTCCTGCATGGCAATATCAAGCGCCTGCGGAAGCGTCACAGCGCCGGTTGCCATCTGCATTGTTGTCTTTGCCACAACATCCCGATATGTATCGTCCATCATTCGGAGCGCTGCCGATTCCGCCTTTTTCTCGATCGAAAGCATATCTTCGATCAATCGATCCATCCGGCGGTCGTTTACACCGAAAAAACTTTGCATGGACGGGTTTGCCGGACGCAGTGTTTCAGAAAGTACCTGCTCCTCGTGCGCATATCCTTCTGCAAACTGCTCTTCCATCAGTACGCGTGTCTGTGCGTCGATTTGTTCGGCGTAATCTTCCATGATCCGCCTGTTCTCTTTCCGATATGCTTCGATTTCATGCAGCTTTTGCGCCTGCCATGCGGGCCATGTAAAGCCCTCTTCCTTCTCCCAATCCCGATGACGCCGCAAGTTGCGTGCAAGCGACGCAACAAGCCGGCGTTCAAGCGCTTCGAATGTGCGCGAGATATCACTCCACGTCAATCAGATCACCGCCTACAGACGGCTCATCTGCTGTTTCAATGCCGCGTAGTTCTTTTAATCGAAAAACCTCTTCTTTTTTCCAGTTTTCTTTTTTAGATGCACCCCATAGTTCCTCCACCATCGTTTCCACGCTCATCAGATTTGACGCAGCAGCCTTGCTGATCGTTTCCACCCGGCTGTTAAAGTCAGGCGCTGCATATTCGCCGAAGGTGACTTCCGGTGCATATTCATGAAAGGCTTTTCCCTGCATGGTGTCATACGCATTGAGCATGGAGCAAATCACCTGTACAAGCACTTTTTCAAGTGCATCCGTGATCGCGCCGCGTGTATATCCCGTCACATCCTTTTTCTCGCGCTGTGCATCGGCGCTCGCCATTTTTCCGACATCAATGCCGAGTGTTGCCGGACTGACAATCCCCTGCAGGCACATATCGAGCGTTGTCATATACGACTGCAAAAATGCTTCGTATTTGATATCCGGCTGGATCGTTTCGATTTTGTCGATATCGCCTTCTTTTGTGGAGGACTGCACCTGAATAAAGTTGGTGCCGAAGCTATTTACAGTACCGAGCGCACCGGTTTTAGGATTTCTGGGGATCATCCCTTCGGGAATATATTTTGACACGCGACCTGCTCGCACTGCATCAATCCACTGACTGATAATTTCATCGTGTGCATCAAACGCATCCGTTTTATTGTCAAAAATACTGCGGCCGCGTCCTTTATACTTCGCACTTTTAAACACAAAAAACGGAATCGCCATCCAGAAACCGCCATCATATGTAACCGACTGATATTCGTTTAACGCTGAAACCGTATCCATGGGGATTTCCTTGTCCCCATCATACAGTGCATACCGAATCCGACCGGGCTCATAGATTTCGTGCAGTTCGTATTCTTTGTTTTTGATGTGATACGCACTTTTGAAAACGACCCCTGTGATTCTTCCGTGCCGACGAATGTAGTCCACACGATCTGCACCCCAGAATTCCAAAATCGGAAATTGTCCATTTTCAGGATCGACCGAAATTTTGAATGCACCGTCACCAACCGCTAAAACGGTGGAAACGGCTTCTCCCACAATTTCGCTGAAATCGCAATCAGCACTGATCTGCTTCCACTTCTGCGCCCCTTCCTCATCCTCTCCGAATTCCGCATCGTTTAAATCAGATTTCACCAAATAGGAAAGGGTGTCGACCATGACCGCCGGAATGCCGCTGTGCGCTTTTCGTACATCTGTTCCATACGGCGCCGCTGCCCAAAACCGTGCGGCAGAAACGGTGTCTTTGCCGGGCAGCTTTTTAAACAGCTGTTCGATTTCGTCCGCATCTCCGCGATACCACACGAGATTCCGGATGCAGTTTGTTTGAAAGCTTGCGGATTCTCGAATGGTAATATGCTGATCATTCGCAGGTTCAATTTGAAGCCAATTCCGCACCATATTTCGCATTTTTTCAGATAAGCTCATGGAATCCTCCCTATTTTGTCTTTAAACGGCAGCCACGCATACTGTGACGCATTGATGCAGTGATCATTTGCATCCTCCGGTTCGTATTTATCCTCTTTCCAGCTGTAAAGATTCAGCTCATCGACAAGCGGTTTGCAGTGTTCTTTTAGCACCAGATAGTCTCCGCGTGCCATCCATCCTGCCTGCAAATTGATTCGGTCGATGATCTTCGTCTTTTTCCACGCAGGCAAAAACCGATAGATGCTGCCCTTCATCCGCTGGTATTTTTGACACTCCAAAATGGTTGCCTGATCGGCCGAATCAATAAATACATCCCGCGCAAATCCCCACCGTTCCCGGTTTACTTCTAAAAACTGTTCCAGCAGCGGCGGGATATCGCTGGGCGTCAGCGGCTTTTTCATCTCGCTGTTGTTATATGCTTTTACATCCATCGTGATGATTTTCCGGCAGAGCGTAATGCCTGAAAACACAAAAGAAAACGTATCCGCGGATTTTTGCGAATACGAAGTGTCCACACCTGCTGAGAAAAACAGATACTGAAAATCCCGCGCTTGTGCTTCTTCGATCAGACTGCTGTCCTGCAGATCAAACACAAGTCCCGTAGCACGTCCGCGCAGGCCGAGAATCTTATTTTTATAGAGCTTTGTCCCTTTGGGCACATTGCGGATGATCTGCTCTTTCTTCTCCTGTGTAAGACCGAGATTATGTTCAAACGAGAAAAACCAATGCACCCATCCGGGCTTTGGTTCCTTTGTGAGCTGGGCACGAATCTCCTGCGGTGTTTCCTTTTCCCATTCGGGAAGCGGCCGGCTATGATCGATATATTCACTGTACACCGGCAATCCTGGATCATCTGGGTTTAATGTCGCCATCAGATAGTCACACCGCATCGATACTTCACGCACATATTCCATGTCTGCAATATTGATCTCGTCAATATACACGCATCCGTATTGTCCGCCCAGCGCTTTTTTCCAGCGGGATTTGTTGTCATAGCCCAACACATAAATGATTTTGATTCCGGACGATGTGATGAATTCCATATGAGGAAGCGCATACGCGCCGTGTCCTTTCGGCCAGTATCGCACCAAATCCCCGAAGTCATCAAGAATGCCGAGCTCTTTTGCGATGATATTTTTTTCGATTGTTCCAAGATCAAGGCCGGATAAAATATGAAGCTTTTTTCCGCTCCTTGCCACTTGCAGCATGAATTTAAACAGTCCGACCGTCGTTTTTCCGGCTGCCGTCGTTCCCTCCAAGAATTCAACCGGCGCAGACGAGCGCAAAAACGCTTGATACTTTGGCGACAATAATAAATCAGCCATCCGGTGTATCTCCTCGAAGCTGCGCAAGAATCTGGTCGAGCTGTCCCGTATTCACACTTGCATTGACATTGACTTTGTCCTCAAACATGCCAAGGTGTTTTCCGATCAGTTCCAGGCATTTTGTTGCGCCGCGGCTGTCAAACTGAAATTCACCGCTCGGAACCTTCTTGTGCTCTTCTGCACTCCACTCCATAACAGGAACCGCTGCCATACATTGGGCGAGTGTTTCCAAAAGCTTCATCACGACAAAATCGGATGTGACACACAGCTTTTCGATTTTGTCTTTCTGCATCTCGCGCACGCGCGCGAGGACCTCAACATTTTTCAACATCCTCGATGCGGCACTTCCTGCCGTTTTTTCGCTGTAACCCGCTCGGATTGCGGCCTGTGTGGCGTTATAGTCCACAAGATATTCCGCGCAAAACCGTTCCTGCTTTGGTGTTAATGCTCCCACCTGCTCACCCCCATCTTGAAAACCAAAAGGCAAGCACCGAAAACAGGTACCTGCCTTTGAAAGGAGATTCTCATATGACTTTTGTCATCTTGTTTTTTCATGATAATCATATCATCATTTCACACGGGCTTTACAGGGCTTTTGCGGGCGTATTTTCGAAAAATCCACCATTTCAACCGCATGATTCAATTTTCTTCTCAGAAACCTTTCGTCATAATGCAGAGAAGCCGCCATTTGCCAAATCTTTTTCCCACAGAGAAACCGCATGCGAAGAAGTTCACGTGCTTTTTCATCCCCGACTTCCTGAATCATGTCACGAATTTCATTTCGCAGACGGATACATGCACTTAGTTCTTCCCGGATCTTTTGCTCGTCATCAGCAATTTGTGCCGCAAGAAGTCCGACGCGATCGCTCGGCGTATTTCCTCCGCCCGGCTGCTTGTCAAATGACTGTGTCGTTCGCTGTGCAAACGAACGCAAACTCTCAATCTCCGCCTGCAGCCCTCGAATCCGCATTGCGCTGATCTGATATCTTCCCAAATATCTTCGCTTTTCTTCCAATGTCATGATGATCTCTCCCTTCCTGCTGTTATTTTCTTTTTCCGATCCAGGCGACCGTGATAATCGTCGCACAAATTATCGCTGTTATCATAATCGCAGTCATATATGTCCCTCCTTTGTATACCCGCTCATCCATTGAGGCAATGGTTTTGATTTCACCTTCTTTACAACGACCGGCTCTTTCCCTTTCGGGCACCCGCGCGGCCAGAGACAGTTCTTTGTCGGTCCGTTTGCCCATTCACAGGATCGCTCAAGACAGATCGCTTTCATATGGCTTCCCCCTCTACAACGTCATTTGTTCTGCTTGCGCATCTTCCTGCTTTGATTCGATTTCGCAGCGGGCGGTTCTGGCGATCATCGACGCTTCCATGTACAACGTATCGGGCACCGGTACTTTCTGCGGAATCAGCACAGCGAGCGGCGTTAAGCCGCGGAGCACAACGATATACCGAAGCCCCGCGGATGTCTCACGCAGAATATACAGCTTTTCTTCAGTCACATCCGCATACGGTGCGGTGTATGCACTTTCGACAAACAGCACTGCTTTTTCTGCATCACAAAACAGCTTGCACCTCGTTCCTCTGAGCTCGATTTGCATATTGAGCGGTTCAATCACCTGATCGGTGCATTTTTCGAGCCTGTCCACGTCAAACGTGAACGGCAGATCAAGTGTGCTGTATTCCTCAAGCTTGTCCTCCGGCACATCGTTCATGCGGAGAATCTCGTTTGCCGTCATGACAGACAGGCCGTATGCCGGATAAAGCGCTTTATTTGTGCCGAACCATGTGAGTTCACCCGAATCGGATGCAGAGGATACAACCGTTTTTTCTTCCTTACAAAGCGACACGATCTTTTTATATTTCATGCGTGATTTCTCCTTTCAGATAGGATTCGATCAGTTTCTGTGCCGACTCAAAGCCAACACACACTTTTGCAAGATATCCTTGCGCGGTGAGCTTCTCAATCCATTGCTCCTGATTTGCTGTCACCTTTCCGCCCTGGGCTTTTAACTCGATGTAAAGCCCGTGGAAGCCGCCGCGGGCAACCGGGAGACACAGATCCGGCACGCCCGGCTTGAGTCCTTCCGCTTTCAGTCTGCCGCCGGCCGCACGGCTGCGCTTTCCCTCGTTCGGCACATGGTAGAGCAGACACAATTCTGGATATTTTGCCTCTGCCCACAGCGACCAGCGCAATAAGTTTTGCTGTTCGGCTGATTCTGAGATTGTAAACGGCGGAAGTGTTTCGTGCTTTACCTGTTTTTTCGGTTTTATATATCCGATAGCTACGGTTTGACGCCCGCACGACGGACAGGTTACACCGTCTGCTTTTTCTTCCGGTACTTCGGCGATGAAATGGCAGTACAAGCAACGGCGCGCGATGAGATTTGTGTGTTCAATGGTGCGGCGGCGCATATATTCCTGTTCAGTCATCCGGCTGTCCCTCCGTTCTTTCAAATCTTGATTTAAAGTCACCACAATAATAATTATCTGAGTGGTATTCTTCTATTCCTTCTTCCTCTATGCAATGAATTTTGCATTTTCCGGTGTTTTCAATTCCCCGATCATAAAACAGGCATTCTATACATTTTCCGATCGGCGGTGTTGGCCTTGTGTTCCACTCTCTGATTGCCGACAAATCTCTGTCTCCATAAAATCCTGGTTCGTAATTTTCACACGGTCCCTTGCATCCACAATCTTCACAGCCGCAGTAGCACTCATTTGGTCCGTAATACAAGTCTACATTTTTACTCCCACATAATGGGCAAGGAAGAAGTGCATCGGTTACTGTTAACTCCCATTGTGCATTTTCATCTCCAAGCAGTGCGTTTCGTTCTATGTTTGTCACCGCTTCCTCCTTCACACAAAACAGCCGGTCATATACCAAGTAGATCGACACCGTACCGGTCGGCGTCGGCCGTGAGATCTGCAGGCGGATTTCCTCGCCCGTTTTTTTGGCATAGTCCCGCACCTGCTCCATTGTTGCATCCTGTGACTGTTCATACAGTCTGTAAAACATATTCATCGTTTTTCCCCTTCCTGATTGACAAGTATCTGTTTCACCGCTTTGGCAATACCGCGCGCCATTGCATCAATGGTTTGGTTTTCTGCATTCCTGAGTGCATCCCACAATGTGGCAGTCACCTGACACGATTCACAGATATCATACAGTTCATCCTGATCTGTAGCCTGTACCGGATGCACACACAGATCGCACACCCGCTCCATGACTTTGGCGACCTGCTCACTGCGTTCTTTGTTTGTCATTGTACTCCCTCCAATTCTTCCGCCACACGCACAATCAGCAGCTTTGCGGCCGCTGCTACCTTCTGTCCTTTTTGGGCGTCGTTTGAGGCGATCTTCTGAATACATGCAGAGAGCTTCCGTCCGGCTTCCTTGATCGCTTCAATATGAAGATTTGCCGTGATGAGATCGCCGTCTGCAGAAGAAGCAAGCTTCTTTTCGAGCGCTTTGGCCTCCTCGATTGCCTGCTGTTTCTGTTTCTCCGCCTGTTCGATCTGTGCTTGTACCGCCGCCTTTGCCGAAGCCTCCGCCTCTTTTCTTGCGGATTCGATTTGTGCCTTTACCGCTTCATTCGCCTTTTCGGCGTCCTTTTTCCGTTTCGCTTTTTCCCGCTCGAGCTTCTCCTGCATCGCTGCCAGCTGTGTTTTGAGCTCCGCCGTTTCCCTTTCTGTCCGGCTTCGCTCCTCTTTCCAGGCACTTTCTGCCTCTTCACGAACCCGTTTCAAGGTTTTTTCGTCCGGCTCTGCCACGGCAACCTCGACCGGTCGGTTTTCAAGCGTTTGCACCTGCTCTGTTAAAAGGCTTATTTGCTCGGCCTGACTGTTGCGCTCAGCGATGATTGCTTTGATCTGTGCGACTGTCATGCCGGCAAGATCGTTGTCCTCCAAAAATGACGGAATATCCGGCGCGGAAATTTCGCACAGCAATTTCAGCTTTGTAATGCCTAACTGTGCATTTGACTGCAAAACGGTACTTCCGAGCCGCTCATATGTTTGAATGTAGTTATATACCTGTCTCCGTTTCAGCCCGACTTTCTGCTCGACGTACTCGTCAAACGACGCACAGCCGATCTCCGTGTAAAGTTTTGTATCGCGCATTGTTTTCAGGCTCCGGCAAAAGTCAAGCATTGCCGACGCCACACGCTGGGCATCGGAACACACCCGCTCGTGCAGTTCTGCCGCCGCTGTTTTGCGTCCTTCCTCCGGTATGTTCTGATATGCTGTGATGATGTCTGTCATGTCGTTCTCTCCCTTATGCGGTTTGTTTTTTGCCCGACAGCCGGGCGATCAGCCTGTTGACGATCGTTTCAACGTCCTTTGTCATGCCGCAGTTGCGAAGTCCCCGGCACTGACGCATGGTGTGTTCGATCGGATCGATCTCAAGCGTATAATACGGTGTATCCGGTGCATCCGTTTGCCGGACAAACAAAATAACTGTTTCCTCAGCTGCCACACGCTTTGCATATCCGGCGACACAGTGATGCAGGTTTTTTCCTTCATCGATGATCTCCTGATGATTATGCGGCGCGCGGATGAGCAGTGTTTTGCCGCGGATACCGTACAGCCGATTGTATCCGGCTTCCTGCGCTTCGATCTGCGGAAAACGGTACCCGTCGTTTTTCTCGATTGACCGCACCACCTCTTCTGCGGCGTCGTGTGCATAGTCTAAGTGTATCGGCATCAGCACCGACCGGTCCGTCATGTCATACTGCAAGAGTCTCGCATTCTCAAGATAATCAAGCCAGTCGGAAGCTACCAGATCAAGCGTGACACGTCCATTCCAGGTCCGGTGTTTTGTGTATTTCATCTGCTCTCCCAGATACTTCACCTGTATATATAACGTCATCGGAAGCCTGAGCATTTCTTTTTGTGTTCTGCCGGACAATTCCTCGCAGAACCGGCGAAATGTGCGCGGCTCGAGCGGCCGCTTTTGTGCACGTAATGTGCGGTAAAGGAGCAGATCATCCGCCTCGATATCGGCTTCACGCAAAAATGCAAGATCGTCTTTTCCGATACTGAGCGCTTTGCGCAGACTGCCGAACCGGTTATCGATGATTTCATTCTTTTTGCTGTCGTTCCGGTGCGTCATGTCAATCAGGTCATGCGCCAGCCGGTAAAGTCCCGCATCCACGCAGTTTTTTAATACCTTGACGTTCTCGATCGCATGATAGAACAGCATCGGCATCAGCCGGCCGCACGTTTCGGCGATTTCACCCGCTCGGATGTGATAGGCGTGAAATCCTTTGTTTTTCCGAAACATCGCATCGAGATTTCCGGGATAGATCCGGTCGCGGATTTCGCTGACATGATAAGCTGACCGCTGGCACCAGTCCATATGATCCCCCCGGAAAAAGTCCCACACATACGCGGTATCTTTCGTGACATAATCGTCGATTGTTTCGTGATATGTGTAAAAAATGCGCTGATTTTCACTGATTACTTCATGGAACGTCGTTTCCCCGGAATGGAAGTCCCAGTACACGGTGAAATGCCGTGCACAAAATCCGTCTTTCGTGCTTTGCAGGTAGAAAAAACCTTCCTCCTGTGAAAATCCCGCGTTCCGTTCGTGCCGCTTTTTCGAGAGTACCAGGCACCGGCTCCTGCAGTTCGGACAAACAGCCACTGACCGCTCTCTCACATGCGGAATCCGTACGGTTTTTTGACAGTGTGAGCACACCGCCGTCATTGTTTTTCCGCGTCCAAAGTCCGCAAACAAATAGCGGCTTTTTTTCATGAGGCTGTTTCTCACCCACACGCGGACAGCTTTCGGCAGCGGGCGGATTTCCTGCATTCCGGCATATGTTTTGTCTAAGATTTTTTGATATTTGTCCTCTAACCGTTTTTTCTTTGCATTCCTGTGCATCTGCGCAACGGCGTAAAGTCCCGGACGGCGGCTGTCCCCGGTGAATGTGCGGATCACATCCTCTGCGCCGGGTGCTGCGTGCACGTCCACTTCATGGAGAATGTGCATCCACTCCATCAAATAGTCCATGCCAGCCTCTGACAGTGAGCCGTCCGGCATCTTCCGAAACCACTGTGTTTTTGTGGTGAACATTCGGAAAAGATGCTCACCGCTCGGCCGGTACAGATCCAAAATAAGCACCTGCTCGCCTGTATGTGTGTCAATCGCTGCCGTGTATAGAATACGCGGCGTTTCTTTGGTGATTTCCTGTCCCCATCGTTCCCAGGTCATTTGCACGGTATCTTCAAAATCGTTCTCCGGTACCGGCGGGACAGCGAGCTGCAACAGTTTTTTTCTTTGCATGACGACACCTCACAAGAGATCGAACAGGTTCATGTCATCCTGCTGTTTCGGTGCACTGACGGCCGTTCCCCTCCATACCTCCGGCGGCAGCTCGTCCGGGCAGGTCAGTCCGTAAAAATCACAGATTTTCTTCATAACCTCAACCGGACCGGGACGCCCACGCAATACCGTTTTCACCAGTTTGTCGATCGAAAGATCCTCGTTTTCAAGGTCCTCACTCACGATCCGTTTCGCTTCTCTGTCCGCTTCCACAAGATCGAGCAGCTGATTCACTACATTCCATTCATTGGTGTGCGGGGTTTTCCCCTCTAACGCCTTTTTGATTGCTTCGTTTACGTTTTTCATTCTGTATTCTCCTTCCACTTGGCATTTGACTGCAAAACCGCGTGCAGGGCATCATCCTGCTCCGGTCCGGACACTCATAAAACTTTACGCATTGTCTGCATGTCATCGGCTGCACCGCCGAATCGTTTCGGGGATAGCCGGCAGACGTACATGCAGCATTCGGTATGCCTCCCCGGTTTTTAGCGCTTTTCCATCGATCACGCACTCGGCATAAATATTGTCACGCTGCTGATACAGGATATATCGGCGTCGCAGCGCCTCAAGCGTTTCAAATTTCTCTTGTTTGATGACTTTCCCGTAATGGTACAGCCTGATTTGATACATCTATGTCGCTCCCTTTCTGTCCGGCGGCCGGATCATCCGATACCACTGGTACGGGAATCCCGTGACCGGACTGACGTCCATATACACACTGTCACGCACAATCCGATATCCTTTGACTGGTTTCGGATCGTCTGCCCAGTGTTCTGCGGGGATCACCTGCTTTTTCACCTTCGCTTTGCGAAGATTCCGCGAAGCGCTCCACCGTTTTTTGTTCGGGCTGTCCGGCTCGCCGAATGTTTTTGATGTTTCCTTGATGAGATACGCAGCAAGCGCCGCATAATCTCCGGTATTGTCAAGCTGTACGATCTTCGGACGTCCGTATGGCCATGCATCCGCAATCAATCCGATATCATGCCGGTTTATGATGACATGGTGATGGATCGCGGTTCGTTTGTACTCCGTGGCGCTGATCCAGTGAAGTTCCTTTCCTGCTTTTCGATATGCCCGGCGAAGCTTTCCGAAAAATCTGCTCAGTTGTTTTTTTGCTGTTTCCGGCTCCGGCCGTTCTTCCTTTCGGTATGTAAGCGTAACGTGATAGTCTTTATATCCGAAATTCTCATTGATCAGCAGCCGAAGTTCCCGTTCCGCGATCTGTGCATTATACCGCTTGACCGCCTCGGGCGTTTTGTTCTGGTTCGGCCCGCGTGCGATCTTTTTCCCATACCTGGCCGAATATGTCTTTGCGACTTCGATCGTGTTTCCGGCGATCCAGGTTGTTTTTATATAGGGCACATTATCACCGTCCTTTATCCTAAACTTAATACCTTTATCGAGTCAAAAACGGGCGTTCAATGCCCGTTTTTGCTTGATTTTTGCGATGATATGTGTTACACTCTAATTGCAACAGTTGAGTGGTTTTTATATCACCGATTCCGGCAGATTCGTCTGCCGGTTTTTTTATTGTCCGCTTTCTTCCGGCTGTTCTTTTGATCCGTCCTCCAGCGGGAAGATTTCCGCATATACGGCACTCAGCTCTGCAGGCCGGCGGTCAGGCGGAAGATGCACAAAGAAGTACCGCACAAAGCTCTTTTCAAATTCCAGCCGGCATTCATCCGACACCGGAAAGTGTGTCGATTCGCCGAATGTTTCCCGCCAGCGCATCCAGTGCGGTTCGATGTCTGGATGTGTGACATTGATCCGGTAGCCGTACCGGTTCCCGTGCAGGAAGATCGGCACCGGCTCGCCGTTTCGGTCGAGCATCTCTCGGATGCGGATCATCTTCCTTCCCATATCGGAAAAGACACTCCCTCAAATAGTTCGCTTCTGAAATGAATCGGTACCAGCCGATACACTTCGTTAAGCGAACTATTTCGTATCGCTTGATCTTCCATATTGGCGTAACGAACGATGTTCTCTCTAACCTCCCTTTTAAACTCCTTGGTCCATCTTATTCCGCCATTTTTGCGTTCTCTTTTCTCGCGTTGACCTTGCTTTTCAAATGTCTCCCACGGAAACAGCACATGCGAAATGTATATCTGTTCTTTTTTCATCTTTTCTCCCTCCGAACAATCGTCAGCCTATCAAGCAGCATAAACAAAGACATTGCAGTCAGACTCATGCCCACGCCAAGCACAAACAGTGCAGACAGCGGATCAAATGTGCCGACCATCCAGTCGAACAGGAAAAATCCTGCCGCAAATGCTACTGCCACCGACAGCAGAAGCCGCACAGCTTGTCCGACAAAGTATGTAATGTGTTTCATATCCTGTCCCCTCCTGTTAACATTGCTTTCAGTGCGTCCCGGTCGATTCGATATAATGCACCAATCCGGACTGCAGGAAGTTTTCCCTCTCTGCATTTCCGGCGGACGCTTTCCTCCGGAATATCCAACAGTGCAGAGGTTTCTCCGGTCGTCATCAGCAAAGGTAGCTTGTCCCAGCTGCTGATGATTGGCCGTGGTCGGTTCATGTATCGTTTCATCCTCTATTCCTCCTTTTCAAATAATTCGTCGATGGTACAGCCGAGCAACCGTGCAAGCTGTGGAAGCTTATCCGCACGGGGGAAGCTTCCGCCCGTTTCCCACATTGAAACTGTAGATCGCTTTACCTGCAATTTTTCTGCTACATCACTTTGAGACAAACCTTTTTTTATCCGCATTTCTCTTAAATAGTTCGTGTTTATCACCTCTGCCAATATTCTTGGCATTATTATACTCCTGCGTCGCACTACTGTCAATATATTTGGCAAAAACTTTTTATTTTTTGTGGAATGTCAATTTAATTGGCGTTATAATAAAATTACAGATAAAAAAGGAGGTGTGGATATGAATCGTATCAAAGAGCTGCGCAAAGTACATAAAGTTAGCCAAAAACAGCTTGCTGAATATCTTGGCACATCACGTTCGACTGTATCTATGTGGGAAATAGATGCCAGTCAACCGGATAACGATATGCTTGTATCCATTTCAAATTTTTTTAACGTCTCGGTCGACTACCTGCTCGGAAAAAGTGACACGCCGGCCGCATCTCAGCAAAAAGGCGTGAAAATCCCGGTGCTCGGCCGCGTGGTTGCCGGTATCCCAATTGAGGCAATCGAGGAAGTCCTCGACTATGAGGAAATCAGCCCAGACATGGCAGCGCACGGCGAATATTTTGCCCTGCAGGTGTTTGGCCACAGCATGGAACCGAAATTTTCCGAGGGCGATGTAGTCATTGTCAAGCGACAGCCGGATGTGGATTCCGGCGATATTGCCATTGTACTGATCAACGGCGACGAGGCCACCATCAAAAAGGTGAAAAAACTCCCCGACGGGATCATGCTGATCGCAAGTAACACGGCCGTGTATGAACCGACGTTCTACAGCAAAAAAGAAATCGACGAACTGCCGGTCGTAATTCTCGGCAAGGTCGTCGAACTGCGTGCAAAGTTTTAAAATTCATTTATAAGAATAGAGATGATATCACGATGTCTGATATACGTTTAACTCTTTCTATTTCATTGGGAACTGGTTGCGGACCGTATATTGATTCCGAACCATACAAAGAAGGTGATGAACTCGGACAAGACGGAGATACTTGCCTTCGTATTATTCAAAACAACTGGGGCGTTGAGAATCCCAATCGATATCATGTGTTTCACAATGTGCTGAAAGAAAGTGCAAAATATACAGATCCGCTCCATAAGTTAGCTTGTGCCTATGCTTGCCATTATTCCAAAAGTATCTACAGACGTTTGGCAATAAAGTATTTTGAAGAATATTTAAAAGATGTTGTCCCGTATCATCGCTTTCCGCTTTACACCGTTTATTCTGATTTGGCTAAGGACTATGAGAAAGAATACGATTTTATTAACGCTGAAAAATATTGTCTTCTGGCAATAGAGCACGACGAAATCAAGTATTCTTTTCCCACCGTTTCACCCTTTGAAACCCATTTAGGCAGACTATATCTTAAAATCAGTACCCCAAAAGCATTGGATTATTGGGGTGAATATAAAACACGTGCAGCATATGAACAATTTCCAGATGTAAAACGGCGGGTCGATATTGAGTATAACATGGCTCTTGAAAAACATCGGCAAGGATATGTCTATAAATCACGTCCGAGAAAACAGGAAAGATATCTTTCGATTGATGAAGCGTTAAATCAGTCGTAAACTGTATTTTATCGACGGGCTAACGGTGATAATTCTCGGTAAGATCGTCAGTTGCGTTCTTGTAATGACTCATTGATATAAAACGAGAGGACAGCATCAAATGTATTTTGAACAGATTACAGACGGTTTAGCTTTTGAAAACTATTGTGCAGAATTGCTGCGTGCAAATGGCTATGTAAATGTGGTTGTTACACAAGCATCCGGTGATTACGGAATCGATGTTTTTGCCGAAAGAGACGGCATTTCCTATGCGATTCAATGTAAATTATATTCTTCTCATGTTGGAATTTCTGCTGTTCAAGAAGCAATTTCAGGAAGAATATATTATAATCGTGATGTTGCTGTCGTTATGACAAACAACATTTTTACTCAAAGTGCCCAAGAGTTAGCACGTTCTTCCGGTACGATGCTCTGGGATAAATTCAAATTAGAAGATTTAGAAAAAAGTCAAAAATACTTTGGTAAAAATAAAACTTATAGAAATGGTATCAGCACGAAAAGTAAAGTGATTACTTTGATTCTTGCCATTTTTTTAGGATTCTTTGGCGTTCATCGTTTTTATGTCGGAAAAGTTGGAACCGGCATTCTTTGGCTGTGCACATGTGGGCTTTGCGAGATTGGCTGGATCCATGATATCATTAAGATTGCAACCAGTACGTTTCGTGATGGCACAGGACTGCCGATCGTAAAATAACAATTTTAGAGGGATTTTTATGAAAAAGGCGCTTGCACTGTTTCTTTCATTGGTCATTATCTTTGTTTTTGCGGGGTGCTCATCTGAGTACAATGTGTTTAAAGACATCGACGAAAAATCAAAGCAATTTTCTCATTTAAACATTGACTTTGACTCCATCGAAGTATCTGCAACACAAAACTTAGTCGAAGTATCCGCCGAAGCGGAAAACGTCACTATTACTGTAACGTATGATAAGCAAGAATATGAAAAAAACTCTGAAAATTTAAAAGTATTGTACGTTATTGTCGATTCCAAAAAGGATATTTTTTCTGACGTGGATAAAAAAGAATTTTTTGATGTTTGCAGATCGATGTTGCTGATTGATGAATGGAAGCTTACAGTCAACGATTTGAAAGATCTGAACGAAGAAAATGAATCTTACATCAAAACACCTAACGGGGAGGAACTTTCTGTTTTTATCGGCTATGGTTCACCATCCATTATCGATATCCATACAAAAGACATATGGAATTACTATTGATTTAAGGAATAAGCTAAGAAAAAGGACCCCGTCAAATGGCAGGGCTTTGTTGTAATAAAATATGATGAGGTGATAAAATGGCCAGAAAGAAAAACACGGTCCGCGCAGACGGCCGGATCGCAGTGCAGATTTATCTCGGACGGGATGAAAACGGCAAACGAAAGTATAAAACCGTATACGGTGCTACTCAAAAAGAAGCCGATGCAAAGGCGGAAGCAGTAAAAGCGAAAATCGGCAAAGGCCTTGACATCTTATCTCAACAGGACACATTCGGCGCGTGGCGAAAGCTTTGGTGGACCGTAAAGCAGACACAGATCGGCAGCGGCACACAAACAATGTATCGCGCAGCGCAAAACCGTATGGGACCTTTGGATGGCATGGGGATTTCTAAAATCAAGACGGCTGACATTGATGTGCTTTTGATTTCTGCCGCAGAAGAGGGACTCTCTCACCGAAGCTTATCTATCCTTCGAATGACGATCGGGCAGATTTTCGACTATGCAATCGATAACCGTTTTGTCGACTATAATCCTGCAGATCGGGCGAAAGTGCCCGCCGGAAGCGGAAAGCAGGTGCGCCGAGCGCTTACGGATGAAGAACAAACCATGATTCGCAGTTTACCCCATCGTGCACAAACGGCCGCAATGATTATGATGTATGCCGGATTGCGTCGTGGTGAATTGCTGGCTCTCACCTGGGATGACATTGATCTGGATGCTTCCACGATCACAGTGAACAAAACACTCGAATTTGTATCGGGCAAACCTCAAATCAAAAATAGCCCAAAAACAGAAGCCGGAAACCGTGTCGTTACCATTCCGGAGATTCTCGCCGAATATTTGCGGAATGTCCCACATAAGGCACCGATCATATGTCCGAACGCCTCTGGAAAATACATGTCAACGACTGCCTGGTCTCGGTTGTGGCAATCCTACATCGTCGATCTCAATGTAACTTATGGAGCCGCTGCGGGAATGTCAAAGCACAATCCGCATGGCATCCCGATCAGCATAGATTTCACTGCACATTGTCTCCGGCATACCTATGCGACACTTTTGTATAAAGCCGGTGTCGATGTCTTGACCGCTCAATACCTGCTCGGTCACGCAGACGTACAGACTACTTTAGGCATTTATACACACTTAGATGCGGAGTTAAAACAGCGTGGACTGGACAAGCTCAACGATTATCTTTCTGATCATGCAAAAAACTGATTTTTTGACTTGCTTTTTGACTTGCATATCATTCATTATTTATACTTTTCGATACTATTTTATGTGCATTCCTTTCAAGCGAGAATTGTAAAAAACCTTGAAAAGCCTTAATTTATCGCAACTCATACGATTTCTTCATTACTTTAATCGTTTCGACTTTTAATCAAAGGGTCCGGAGTTCGAATCTCCGGTGGATCACCAAGATAAAACGCTGTAAGCAAACGCTTACAGCGTTTTTTGTTTTTCGTGCAAAACAGTAAATACGCAGATCAATGTTCTATAAAAAATAATCCTCAGCCTGTTATTAAAAAAATATTCATATTTCTTTCCTTTCTGTATTGATAGGACGAAGAAATAGCGATATAATGATATCAAAACAAAGTCCGGAGAAATGCTAGAAATCAAAATCGACAGCAATCTCGGAAAGTTCTCTGTTTATACAGAGGAAAAACAGAATTATTATTTGATTTTTATAAGGAGGAACCATGATGTTTAATTATCAAAAAGAACTAACAAAATTTTTATACATTGAAACAGAAACGCCCTGTTCTGACGAGGAAAACAAAGAGCTTCGCGCCCTTCTCAAGTCTAAACAGTCTTTACCACCGGGATATCACAGAAGCGTAGAAAGCAGCACTAATTTTGTAAAGCCTGCAGAACTTCCAGAAATCGAAGAATTGGAGCAAAAGCTGAAGCTGCAAAACGCCAAAAATCTGCGTACCATCAAAAACTGTGCGATCTTTTTCACTGTTTTAGTTGCTTTGCAAATTATTCTCGGATTTATCTTGCCGCTTACTTCTTCAGCCAACTAATATATCTATATATTTTTAAAAAACGTGCTTGCGAACCACACAACTTCCTCTACCAACAACAGTACGGGCGGAAAATTTCCGCCCGGTTTCTTTTATTATGCCACATCCCATGTGCTGTCCAGATAGAAGCATCGCTCAACCGCAATCGCACAACCTGCAAGAAAGATTTTATCTTCGGTTGCCACCACCTGTTCACATGGAAGTTTTCTGCCAAGAAGCTGCTGCAGTTCATCTGACGCTGCATGAAACTGTTCTATTTTAGACAGCAGCGCACCACCTAATAAAATTTTTTCCGGATCTAATATATCTGCGCAGCGTGCGGCAGTTTGCGCCGCTTGATGAACCGGTTCCACGATCGGTTCATTCGTATAAAGCTGTGTTGCGATCATTCCACGGCTGCCACTATAGGGACGTGCATTTGTCATAATTCCCACTTCTGTCTGATCGCCGCCGCAGCGCACGAGTACGATATGACGTGCAGACTCTTCTCCAAACAAGCGCTGTGCAATCAACATTCCGGAAACCGTACGGGAAGTGATAATTGGCATTGTCAGTGCATGCGACAAATCACGTTTCAACCGTGTCAAACGCTCTGCGCTTCCGGCACCCTCCACTAATTCGACCGCACTATCACTTAAACACACGCCGATTCCCAACACGCGCTTTGATGCAATATAATTTTCCTTACAAATCTGTTCAACTGCGGTAACGATTTGCGAAAGCGTTTCCCTATACGTTTGTCCGCGTTCCATTCGCCGCTTCTCCAGCGCATCGCCGTTTAAATTTGTCAATCCTACGATCAGACTGTCTTTTTCAATCACAGCGCCAAATACAAGACGGCAATTTTCTTCAATTTTTAAAAGTACCTTCCGGCGCCCGCGTTTTTGCGTGTGCACTGCACTCTCCCCGCACTCTACAAGCAGCCCTTCTTTAATCATTTCATTGGTTAAAATGGTAACAAGCGATTTTCCAATACCCAAACAAGACGCAATATCTACTCGAGAACACATTTTATAATGTCGAATACAATTTAAAATGTCAATTCGACTTTTGGTTTTCGTATCCAATCGACGATTGATGGGGGTATTCATCTATGCACCTTCTTTCTTATTTTTAAGTATAACGAATTTTTTTCCTCATTTTATGGACGAAAAATGAATTATATAATACTTCATGCGTTTATTTCTCTTTGATTTCTACTGAAAATCTCTCGTTTTTTGTTGATTTTTATATTGGATTATTATAATATGTTCATAGATACGACTCATTTTATTTACAGAAAGGTTGGATTTTCTTTTATGGAAGCGTTACTTGCGCCAAATGCAGGATGGCTTTCCATTCTGCCGCCGGTGATCGCAATTGTACTTGCGCTCACTACCAAAGAAGTCATTTCTTCTTTGCTCATTGGTATTCTCACCGGCGCGCTTATTTTCTCTCATTTTAATCCCGTTCAAATGCTGACCACCACGTTTGATGTGATGGGCACCAAAATGGGCGACAATGCCAACATCTTAATTTTCCTTGGTCTGCTTGGCGCGATTGTCGTGATTGTGACAATGGCAGGCGGTTCTAACGCATACGGCAAATGGGCTGCAACGAAAATCAAATCCCGTACCGGTGCCTCCCTTGCTACAAGTGCGCTTGGCTGCTTAATCTTTATTGACGATTACTTTAACTGCCTCACTGTAGGAACTGTCATGCGCCCGGTTACGGACAAGTTCCGTATCTCGCGTGCAAAGCTTTCCTACCTATTGGACGCCACGGCAGCGCCGATCTGCATCATTGCACCAATCTCCAGTTGGGGCGCTTCTGTGGCAACGTATATGCAAAACTCCGGTGTGGAAAACGGAATGACTGCGTTTATTCAAACCATTCCGTATAACCTGTACGCGCTGTGTACCATTTTAATGATCGTTCTGGTTTGTGTCGGCAAACGCGAGTTTGGTTCCATGGCAAAATTTGAACGTGCTGCAATGCTTGAAAACGACTTAGGATCTAACCAGACAGATGCAGACGCAGAGAGTCTTGGACAAATGGAAGTCCGCCAAAACGGCAAAGTGATTGATTTGGTCGTTCCGATTCTGGCACTGATCGTGTTCACGATCATCGCAATGCTTTATACGGGCGGTGCATTCAGCGGACAAGGAATTTCTCCGTTTGAAGCAATCGGAAACACAGACGCTTCCCTCTCGTTGGTATTAGGCGGCTTCTTGACCCTCGTATTTACGATGCTGTTTTATTTGCCGCGCCGTGTTTTGTCGTTCCGCGCATTTATGGGTGCAATTACTACCGGTGTGAAATCCATGGTTCCGGCTTATATCATTCTGATCCTCGCATGGACAATCGGCGGTATCTGTGATATCAATTATCTCAACACCGGCGGATTTGTAGGACATGTTGTCAACGACAATCAGTTCCCTGTGTTTGTTTTACCGGTCATCCTGTTTATTGTTGCCGGATTTTTAGGGTTTGCGACCGGCACCTCGTGGGGCACGATGGCACTTTTAATTCCGATCGGGTCTGCAATCTGCGTCACCGATGCAACAAGTTATCTGCTGATCCCGATTTTCGGTGCGATTTTAGCAGGCGCAGTATATGGCGATCATATTTCTCCGATTTCGGATACCACCATTCTCTCCTCAACCGGTGCAGGCTGTCCACACTTAAATCACGTATCCTCGCAAATGCCGTACGCAACGCTTGTTGCAGGTGCTTGTGCCGTTGGATACCTCATCATGGGACTGCTTCCTTCGCCTTGGATTGCATTGGCAATCTCCGCCGCACTTGTGATCGCGGGATACTTCATTTTTGGAAAGCGTATCCAGGATAAAAGCACAGAAAAGAAATCATGATGCACGGAGCTGTTCTTTTGAACAGCTCCTATTTTTTTGTTTTTTTCATTCAGCCGTTGCGTTTTTTCCAAAAAAACGATATGATAAGAAGATAACCTATCTTCCTTCTTGACAGGAGGTTTTGTGTCATGAGATCTGAATCATTTCGTACAGTGCTCACCCAAGAGCAACATGCAATGCAGGGAGTACCCGCATTTGGAAGAAGCACAGGCGCAGATGCCGCATTACCGCTCATTCCACACAGTCATAAAGATAAATATGAAATTGTTTTATTGTCGGCGGGCGTACGCTGCCTTCACGCAGACGGAGTCAATTATACAGTTTATGAGAATAACGCATTTTTCGTCCGGCCGAATGAAGTACATTCCGCTGACCGGCCAACGAAAACAAGCGGTGAAATTCTTTGGTTTCAGCTAAACGCCACAGGCAATCTGCTCGATCTGCCAGAACAGACAAGCAAATTTATTCAATTTAAACTTTCATCCTGCCAAACACGGTTATTTTGTATCACGCCTTCTATATTCAGTTCGTTTCAGGAAAGTTTCCGGTTGTTAAACCGCAATGATACGATTTCACGGTTGAAAGGTCAATCTCTGTTTTTATATGCGCTTTTGTCGCTGTTTGAAGCGCCGAAAGCCGCACAGATTCTTTCACCTGAAATTGATCGAGTCAAACAATGCATTATGCTTCATCTGCACGATGCGATTGATATGGACGTTCTTTGTGACAAGAGCGGGATGCCGATGCGTACTTTCTTAGAAGAATTTGAGCGTCAAATTGGCTTCTCACCAAAAGAATATATTCTTCGTTCTAAAATTGAACGTTCCTGCATCGATATCGCTAAAACGCAAAAACCATTTGCCGACATCGCATTTTCATATCATTTTTCGTCGGCGTCTTATTTTTCTATTCTGTTTAAGCGATATCAAGGATGCACACCCAAACAATATCGAAAAAAATATTCGAAAAAGCGAGGATCCGATCATAAATGAAGAAAAAGCAGCTTTTCTTTCTCCTCGCCACAATCGTTTGGGGACTATTCATCTGGATGCAGTCAACAAAAACAGGAACTGATTCCGGACATATGAGCGATCAAATCGTTTCTGTTTTACAGATATTTTTCCCGCTTTCAAAAGATCTTCTGTCCTTTTTGGTCCGCAAAGCAGCACACTTCACGGAATATTTTATCTTTTCGGCGCTGTTGTGCCTAACTGCGCATTCTTTTCATCGATTGCTGCCGCGGTTTGACGGAAGTATCTTATTCATCGGTACGCTTTGGGCTGTTTTGGACGAGTGGATTCAAACATTCATTCCCGGGCGTGCAGGCTGTGTACAAGACGTGCTGATTGATACTGCCGGCGTTTGTCTGGCTTTTTTCATCATACGTCTGATTCTTAGTTATATTGCAAAACAAAAAGAAAGGAAATCCACACTATGCAGCGTGTCATCGGCTATATGCGAAAAGCCATCACAGAATTTAAAATGATTCAAAACGGAGACCGAATCGCCGTAGGTGTTTCCGGCGGAAAAGACTCCGTCGCTCTATTAACCGGGCTTTCCATGCTCAAACGGTTTATCGGAATTGATTATACCATTGTTGCAATTACACTGGACCCCGGATTTGGCGGAAAAGAAACAGATTATTCTGCAATCGAAACCCTCTGTCAAAATCTTGACATCGAGTATCATATTCTGCGAACCCAGATTGGTGAGATCGTCTTTGATTTACGCAAAGAGAAGCATCCCTGTGCATTGTGCGCACGACTGCGGCGCGGTGCGCTGCACGATGCAGCAAAATCATTCGGATGCAACAAACTGGCGCTTGGGCATCACTATAACGACGTTGTAGAAACGTTTATGATGAATCTGTTCAATGAAGGGCGCATCGGCTGTTTTGCTCCAGTCACTTATCTTTCCCGCAAAGATCTCACAATGATTCGTCCGCTTGTTTTTGCTCCCGAAAAAGATATTGCCGCAGGTGTCAAACGTGCGGGACTTCCCATTGTCAAAAGTGTTTGCCCCGCAGATGGTGTGACGTCCAGACAAGACATGAAAGAATTCTTACGTGAAAAAGAACGAACAGATCGTGGGTTTACCTATCGAATGTTCGGTGCACTGCGCCGCAGCGGCGTCGATGGTTGGGGATATCCTGATCAATCGCCTCCACACCCACAGACCGATGGCAAACCTCGTACCGCTTCTTATCCTACCGATCCAAAAACAGGCGCAAAACTGCGTTAATCAAAACCACTAGTAAACTAGTGGTTTGCTCAGACCCCAGAGGGGTCAGTACTTGCTGACCCCTAAAGGGGTACTGAAAAATATCATCGCATTGCTCGCCCCGCAACTGGTAAACCAGTCATACGTGTCTTTTTAAGGCTTACAGTGGTTTCTAACCTTTTGTATATTTTCCCTCATAAAATTTTCTTCTGAGGAAATTACATCCATTTATGTTGCCTTA
>CALXAM010000039.1 GCA_944386285.1 uncultured Clostridia bacterium
CTCCTCGATAGTTTTGGGTTAGGTTGGCAGACCTTTTCCTTTACTCTATCGGGGAGTTCTTTTTTTGTCCATAGCTATAAGCTCTTTATCCACTGGCACAGCCAGTGGTTGTTTAAGCAAAACAAAAACGGTGCGGCAAATAACCGCACCGTTTATGCTTATCACCTTATTACAGCGGATGAACTGCACTTTCTTTGTCAGCGTGATCCGCATCGATGTTATATTTCTTTGCGCGCCGTTTTTCAAAGAATTTCACAGCAACCTGTCCGAACTGCGCATAGCTCAATACGTCTTCTTCCTGCTCAATCCACTCTGCACATTCTTTGCGCAAAGTATCAAGCTCCGGTTTCAAAAGGTCTGCCGGACGGCACTCGATCGGCTCTTCATCGCCAATGATCTTTTTGCGGAATTCCGGATCGATCGGAACCGGTGTTCTACCGTACTCGCCGCGAACAATGCCTTTAAATTCTTTGGTGACCGTCTTATAACGCTCGCCGGTAATGACATTGAACACTGCCTGTGTACCGACAATCTGAGAACTCGGTGTAACCAGCGGCGGGTAACCAGCGTCTTTCCGTACACGCGGAACCTCGTTGAGCACATCCTGCAGCTTGTCCTCTTTGCCAGCCTGCTTAAGCTGCGACAATAGATTCGACAGCATGCCGCCCGGAACCTGATAGATCAGCGCGCCGGTATCGGTTGCAAGCATCTTCGGATCGAGAAGGCCCGATTTGATATATTTGTCGCGCAGTGTCATGAAGTAGTCACGGATCTCATTGAGTTTGATAAGATCCAAGCCAGTGTCATACTCTGTGCCCTGCAACGCTGCGACGATCGACTCTGTCGGTGCATGGGAGGTGCCCAATGCGAGCGGCGACATTGCCGTATCAACGATATCTGCACCAGCTTCAATGCCTTTGAGCAAGCACATGGAAGCCAATCCGGAGGTATAGTGCGTATGAATCTGAAGCGGCAGATCCACTTCCGATTTGATTGCACGAACGAGCTGCTCAGTCTTATACGGGGTAAGCAATGCAGCCATATCTTTTAAGCAGATCGAATCTGCGCCTGCATCGCGGATCTGTTTTGCATAGTTTACATAGTACTCGTCGGTAAAGACCTCACCGGTGGTATAGGAAATTGCAATCTGTGCGTGTGCGCCTTCTTTTTTGGCTGCTTTGATTGCAGTTTCCAAGTTGCGGATATCGTTGAGCGCATCAAAAATACGAATGATATCCATACCGTTTGCAACGGTTTTCTGGACAAAATATTCGAGTACATCGTCCGCATAATGACGATAACCGAGCATATTCTGACCACGGAACAACATCTGCAGTTTGGTGTTCGGCATTGCTTTACGAATGGTGCGCAGACGCTCCCACGGATCTTCATCCAAAAAGCGCAGGCACGCGTCAAATGTTGCGCCGCCCCAAACTTCAGCGGAATAATAGCCAACCTTGTCCATTTCAGACAGGATCGGAAGCATATCAGAAATCGGCATACGTGTCGCAATCAAAGACTGATGGGCGTCACGCAGAACGGTTTCTGTAATTTTAACCTTTGCCATCTGTTTTTCTCCTCCATCATAAATTCACTCAAAATGCGGAAAACATCCGCAGCCGAATTTTCTTATGCAATGGTTACCAGTGCGTCGCCGGAGTTTACGGTGTCGCCTTTTTTGACAAGAACCGAAGTTACTTTACCGTCTGACGGTGCAACGATATCATTTTCCATTTTCATTGCTTCCAATACAACGAGCGGCTGACCGGTTTTAACAGCATCGCCAACGCTTACTTTTACGTCAAGAATGGTGCCCGGCATCGGTGCTTCCACTTTTGCGCCTTCGCCTGCGACCGGAGCCGGAGCTGCCGGTGCAGCAGCTGGTGCCGGTGCTGGTGCAGCTGCCGGAGCCGGAGCTGCTGCTGGTGCCGGTGCAGCAGCCGGTGCAGCGCCTGCGCCCAATTCTTCAACCGATACATCGTATGCTGTGCCGTTTACTACAACATTAAATCTTTTCATTTTGATGTTCCTCCTGCAAAAATTTATCGGATTTAAAAGCCGTTTTCATCCTCATTCATTAAAACGTCATGTGTTTTTTCGGCAGTGTTGATTCGCGTTTGCCTGCCAACATATCGAGCAGGTTAATGAGCGTTTTCCGTGTCTGCTCCGGTGCGATCACTGCTTCAACATAACCGTCTGCCGCAGCGGTAAACGGCGATGCCACTGTATTTTCAAATTCTTCACGCAGCGCCTCTCTTGTCACTTTGACGTCCTCAGTGCCCTTAAAGCGGTCAGCCCACAAAAATTCCACTGCCGTTTTCGGATCAAGCGCACTGATCACAGCCTGCGGCCATGCGATCGTTACGTCAGCATTTGCGTTTTTAGAACCGAGTGCCAGGTATACCGGGCCAAATGCTTTGCCGGAGAGAATGCTGATCTTCGGTGTAGTTGCTTCAGCATAAGCGCCTGCCAAACGGACAGCATCTTTCACAACAGAAACATTTGCATCTTTTACAAAGCCGTCGCTGTTTACAAATGTAACCACCGGGATGTTAAATGCGTCGCACATTTTTACAAACCGTGCCACTTTGTCACAGCCGTCTGCGTCGATCGGATTATTTTTACTGGTTGTCACAAAACCGGTCGTTGCACCTGCAACCGTACCGAGGAACGTATACATGCTGTCTGCATAGCCTGCATAAAGCTCTACGAGCGAATCCGCATCCGCAACAGCAGCCACGACCTTTTTCGGGCATCCTTCTGCATCCAGCACTTCGCTGCTCTCTGCAAAGTCAAACAACGGCAAGCTTGCGAGGTTGTTCTGCGGCAGCATGGTGAGCAATTTTCTTGCAGTAGCCAGTGCTTCATCCTCACTTGCTTCCACAATAGAAGCCACGCCTGCGCTCTGTGCTGCTTTTGCACTTCCTGCGTCCGCACTGGTATCGCCGTTTGCAGCGGAAATGAACGGTGCAGTCAGGAAGAGCTCTGCGTTTTCGCTCATGATAAGCACATCTGCAGCGCCTGCGAGCATTGCACTTGCGCCTGCGCAGGTACCCAAAACAACGGCAATCTGCGGCACAACGCCTGAAATTCTGCCAGCGCAAGCAAGCATCTCAGAATATGCCGAAAGCATTTCGTTGCCCTCAGAAATTTTTGCGCCTTTTGAGTCATAGACGCAAACAACCGGGCAGCCTGTTTTTGCAGCAAGCTCATATACTTTAATGATTTTCTTTGCGTGTGCAGCATTGACTGCACCGCTGTCAGCGGAAACATCCTGCGAAAACGCATACACAACAGCGCCTTCTACCAGACCGTATCCAGCCACAACACCCGCCTCATTTTCGCCGGCTTTCACAAACGCATCCAGCTCTACAAAGCTGTCCGCATCAAACAGGCGAAGCAGTCTGCTTCTTGCAGTATTTTCTGCACTTAACGATGCATTCAGCGCTGCGAGTGTTTCGATCTTGTTTGTCGAACTCATTTTTGTTCCTCCGTTTCTTTATCTAAGCAGAGCAGAAAAAGGTTGTTTTTCTTCTGCTCTGCGTACCTTCTATGCTGTTCCCAAAAAGGAATACGGCATACGATATCAAATTTAATTATACACAATCAGATTCTAAATAACAAGCGGTTTTTTTGGCTTTTAAAAAAACATTCAAAAAGACACCGCACAGAAAAACTGTGCGATGTCTTTTTAAGCTATCCGTATATTACTGATTATTCGGATTCTGCGGCTGATTGTTGACCGGCGGCTGCTGATACTGCGGTGCCTGGTACTGCGGCTGATTGTTGTTTGCCGGTGCCTGATACTGCGGATACTGGCCGTTTACCGGTGCTTGATATTGCGGCTGCTGATAAACCGGTTTTGGTTTCATCATGCCGACTGCTTTATATGCAAGTGCAGAGAATCCCGGAACCGATGCATCTTTGCCTTTTGCTGTCTGTACGATACCGATGATAACAAAGACGAGCACAGCAACGGAAACAAGCCATTCAACCCACGAAAATACAGTGCTGATGGTGCTGCCGACAAACGGGATCGGAGAAACCAACTGGTTGAGCAAAGAGAATACACCGCCAACTACCGAAGAAAAGATGGAAAGACAAAGCGCCTCAATAGTCTGTCTTGTCAGCCATTCATCTTTTTCAGTTGCAATGACGAATCCCAAAAGCAATGCGCCCAGGAGAATCTGTCCTAAGAATGCCAGAACGAACGCCAGCACTGCATAGAACCACAAACATACACCGAATTTGCCTTTTTTCATAAAAAAGCCCCCAAACTATAATTTGTTATTGAAATTATAGCACATTTAAAAAGCACTTGCAATAACTCTTGATCCATTTCACTGACATTTTGCACATCCACAATGAAACAAAACATCCGGTATGGATTCTGTTGTCCGTGTGTCGTCTTTCGTAAAACCAAGCGCGCGGGTAAGCCGATCCGGAACACCGTCTAAAAAGCGGGCACGCGAAATATTTGCGTCATATAAACTGGAAAACACGGCGCGAATGAGACCCTCGGCTGTAAGATCATCATAAGTGCCGCCGATGCAGACCAATACGCCCTCTTGTTCATTTACATTGTAAAGCACATAAGCGACAGGCGTTTCCTTTTCAAACACCGCATATCCAAACGAAGCGGATACGCCTTCTTTTTGCGCGAGCGTCTGCACCATTGCACGATCGCGGATCGGTAAAAATGCAATCATTTTTTGCCTCCTGTCTGCGGCTTTGAAATCGCGGTACGAATCGCGCGGAGTTCTTCTTTGGTCAGCTCGCGCACATCACCTGGTTTGAGCATTCCAAGACGCAGCGGACCGATCGACGTCCGTTTTAAACGCGCCACCTCAAGGCCGACTTCCTCACACATCCGGCGAATCTGACGGTTTCTGCCCTCGTGAATCGCAATCTCACACACGACGCGATTCGGTTCTTTTGTGAGCACACGAACATCCGCCGGTGCGGTAATGCGTCCGTCCAGATACACACCTGCCGAAAGCTTTGCTGCTTGTTCGTCTGTAATATCCGGGCGCACCGTTACACGGTATGTCTTTGTCACATTCCGCGACGGATGCATCAGATCATTTGCGAATTTTCCGTCGCTTGTAAAGAGCAAAAGTCCCTCAGAGTTTAGGTCGAGCCGTCCGACCGGGAACACGCGCACCGGCAAATCTTTTGGCAAAAGCTCTGTCACACAGCGGCGGCCGCGATCGTCCGACATCGATGTCAGATAGCCGCGCGGCTTGTGCATCATCAGATAAAGATGTGTCTTTTTGCGTGCAACGAACACCCGCTCGCCGTCCACCGTAATCAGATCCTTCATCGGATCAATTTTTTGACCGATCAGCGCCGGATGACCATTGACTTTGACGCGTCCCTCTTCGATCAGCACCTCTGCCTTTCGGCGGGAACAAACGCCGTTATCCGCCATCATTTTCTGAATGCGAATTTTCTCCATAATAAAAAACCTCCTGCCGTTTCACAACGGGAATCTCATACCAATACAAGTGTATCGTACTAAAAACCAAGAATAATGTCAAGGAAAAGCCAGCCGGCGCGCTATCTTTTGCAAAAGTCCGTACAAAACTATACATCCTGCGCAAACGGTACTGTGATTTTTCTACACAACCGACAGTTTCTTTTTATTGATATTTATTTATCAAAATGATATACTGAAATTAGGAAGATATTGTATCTTCATTAAAACACTTGAAATAAGATGATACCAATGTGCATAGCTTTTTAACATTCAATTATCAAAAATAATTTTGAACTTATTTAAGAAAGCGAGGATTAAAAATAAAACATCAATTTCATCCAAAGAAACGATTATATTCTTTTATCAGCATTCTTTTGGTTTTCACCTTACTTTGTTGTATGATTCCTTCACCAGTGCTCGCATCTTCTTCCCCATATGCAGATGCTCTTCAAAAAGCAAATTCCCTGAAACAAATTATTATATCTGACGTTCCAGAATGCACATGGACAGAAAATACTGTATGTGCAAACACATTTCCGTTATATGACATAGACTTAAATGTAAATGGATATGTGTTTGAGTTTGAAACCAACGGCTCTCCATCAGGATTTATTCAAATTGACCTTTCCACAGGAGAAGCAAGATTAGATAGTTATTGTTTCAGCGGTGTCCATACATCGAATATTATGAAACAAGGACAAAAAGAACCTTTCTTCAAACGCAAAAACAATCTATTTAGGCGGATATTCATATTTGACAGAACAACCAAGTGCACCATTTTCATTGACAAAATCTTATATGGATCTTTACACAGGCGAAACATTGTCACTCGACACACAGGTAAAAGCTGAAATCCGTGAATCCTATAATCAGTATGTTGCAAATAAAGCAAGTGAAAAACGTTCTTCTGCATCGGTTCAACCAAAGGGATTGAACACTGTAACAAAGTATGTTTCCGGATATCGAGCTGTTGGATGGGAAACCTATTACTCTGTCGGTGATACAGTCAATAAAAACACTTGTGCACCGATTGCTGTCACAAATATTTGTAAATACTGGGATCTTTGCAAAGGGAAAAGTGCATTATATACTGCCGGTTCTACATATACCACTTTAAAAAATGCAATGGGTCCGTACACCACATATGGATGCGACCCCTCTAAGCCTCTGCCAGCATGGAAAAATTATGTTTCCTCAAAAGGCTATACGCCTTCTGTCTATACTTTTGATAAAAAAGCCGAGTGGGACATCAGTTTTGCAACATACAAGTATTTTATTGACTGGAATCGTCCGTTTTTATATCACGCTCTTTGGCCGGGCGGTCATGCAGTTGCCGCCTTCGGATACCAGTATATCGAAGTTGAAGAAACAATTATCGTAGCAGATGCATATAGTTCTACCTGTATATACAGAACTTGGTCTTCATTAGGACACGGAAAAGGCGAATGGGATCCAAAGGGTCTCTTTAGCGAAGAATCTGAGCAAGAGTGTGCTTGTGTCATTCCGCTTTAATTTTTATCTACAATATAATCCGAAAGGAGATGTTTTTTATGACAATGACAAAAACGAAAAAACGGATTCTCCTGATTGTCGGTGCGGTGATTCTTGCGGCAGTTCTTGTGACTGCGGGAATCTTCCTGTTCAAGCCAAAAACTACGATCGCAAGCCTTCTGCATCTCACTTCAAAGGAGCAGATTACATCGGTAATGCTTGTTTCCTATTATCATCAATACAATCCATATGGAGATCTGCCTCCTGATCCAAGGGAATACAGTGCAGAAAAAGATATTACTGACACCTCACTGGCAAGACAATATATTGACGCGATCTTTGAAAAGCCGGTTACGCTTCAGGAGTTTTCAAAATTGAGAAGCGAAAAGCAAAACTACATTGGAAATCTTGATTCTACCGCAAGCGAAATCCGCATCACTGTCGCCAATGTCGGCGAGGATTATCCTATTTCCAAAAAAGAGTTTACCATCTCGTGCAACAATGAACTTGAACTCTGCGATGTCCCGGAAGTGTTTCTCTCCTATGATTACACCACTGATTACATCCGCAAACGCTTTGAGCAAAACAGCGCACGCGGCATTCAGGAAGAACTCAAAAATTCGGAAAGCTATGTGTTCACCGTCCCAGGTGAGAAACTCTTTACTACCGGATTTATCAAAGAACAGCTCGGTGTAGACAAATAAATTCTCTTTTTGATCAAAAGGAGATGTTTTTATGACAATAACAAAACAGGAAAAACAAAACCTCGCCATCACTGCCGTTGTTCTTTCCGTGGCGCTTGCTTTTGCGGTCTGCGTTTCCGCTTATTTTCCAAGAAAAACAATCGGCGATCTATTGTGCCTAACTTCAAAAAATCAGATTACAAAAAATCAGATTACATCGGTAAAGCTTGTTTCCTACTACCAAATGCTTGGCGATGCAGTCGGTACGGAGGAACAGCAGCAAAAAATACATTCCGCTCACAAAGATATCACCGGCACTCCGCTTGCACAGCAGTATATCGATGCAATCTTTGAAAAGCCCGTTGTGCTTCAGAAGTTTTCAAGATTGCGGAGTAAACAACAGAGCTATATTGGTTGTAACTATTCCACTGCAAGCCAAATCCGCATCACTGCTGTCAATGTCGGCGATGACTTTCCCATTACGGAAAGAGATTTTATCATCTCGTGCAACAGCGATCTCGAACTCTGCAATGCCCCCGAAGTCTTTCTTTACAATAACTATACCGCGGACTATCGCAGCAAACATGAAGATGTCCCTCCGGAAGAACTCTATGTTTTTACTGTCCCGGATGATGAACTGTTCACCTCTGGATTTATCAAAAAACAGCTTGGCGTAAACAAATAATCCAGCGTTCTCTTTTTAAAAGAAGGTGCTTCCCATGACAAAAACGAAAAAACGAAATCTTATCATTGCCGCCGTTGTCTTATCGGTCGCACTGATCGCAGCACTCTGCGTCTCTGTCTTTTTCCCGAAAACAACGATTGCAGATCTATTGCATCTCACCTCAAAAGATCAAATCGAATCGGTAACGCTTGTTTCCTATTATTCTCCTCAGGGTGAAGCAGATAAACCAAAAGAATACAGTTCGTCTAAGGATATCACCGGCACAGCACTTGCACAGCAGTATATTGACGCGATCTTTGAAAAGCCTGTTGCGCTTCAGGAATACTCCAAATTGCAACAGGAAAAATTTAAATACATAGGATGGCATTACTTCACCGCAAGCGAAATCCGCATCACTGTCGCCAATGTGGGCGAGGACTATCCTATTGTGGAAAAAGAGTTTACCATCTCGTGCAACAACGAACTCGAACTCTGCGATGTTCCGGAAGTATTTCTCTCCTATGACTACACCACCGATTACATTCGCAAACGCTTTGAGCAAAACAGCGCGCGCGGCATTCAGGAAGAACTCAAAAATTCGGAAAGCTATGTGTTCACCGTCCCGGGTGAGAAACTCTTTACTACCGGTTTTATCAAAGAACAGCTCGGTATAAGTGAATAATGTTATTGTTCTTATCGAAAGAAGGTGCGTCCCATGACAAACGTAAACAAACGAAATCTCATCATTGTTTCCGTTGTTTTGTCGATTGCAATCGTTTTTGCAGTCTGCGTCTCCGTCTTTTTCCCAAAAACAACGATCGCAGACCTATTACACCTCACCTCAAAAGATCAAATTGAGTCGATAACGCTTCGCTCTTATTACGTTTATTTTCATCCATCAGGTTGGGGAAAATCAAATGCCTCCGGACAATATGATACTACGTCGGATATTACCGGTACACCACTTGCTGAACAGTATATTGAGGCTTTTTTCAATGCCTCTGTGTCCTTTCAAGAGGAATCTTGTTTAAAAGAAAAAGGAGAAATAGAAGGAAAATATCTCGGACGTTCTAGATATCGAACTGCCAGTTTAATCTATATAACCGTTCACAATGTTCCAGAAGAATATCCTGTTGTCGAACGAGAATTCATACTTATTTGCAACAACGATCTTGCCTATTCGGATTTTCCGGAAATAAAGCTCTCCTATCGGTATACGACAGACTACATTCATGAACAATTTAAGGAGAATAGTGCACAAGGGAATCACGAACAAATAAAAGAATCTGAATCTTATCTTTTTAACGTTCCGGGCGAAAAGCTGTTCACCACCGCGTTTATCAAGGAACAGCTTGGCATAAACGAGTGACCCACTCCCCCAATATAAAACAAGAGGCAGAGTCTTTTAAAGACTTTGCCTCTTGTCCTTTTATTCGAACATTTCTTTGACCTTATCAAAGAACCCTTTGCGTTTTGTATACTGCTTTTCATCGGTGAGCAGCTTATCGAAGTTTCTAAGCGCGTCCTTCTGTGCCTTTGAAAGGCCTTTCGGGACTTCTACCGTGACTTCCACATACTGATCGCCGCGTCCGCGTCCGTTTAAGTTCTGCACGCCTTTGCCGCGCAGACGGAACACTGTTCCGGGCTGTGTGCCTTCCGGAATCGTATATTTTACTTTTCCGTCAATCGTCGGCACAGTCAGTTCATCGCCGAGCGCCGCCTGCATATAGGTCAGCGGAATCTCGCACCAGATATCATAGCCATCACGTTTAAACAGCGTATCCGGACGTACGGAAACCGTCACATGCAAATCACCTGCCGGTCCGCCGTTTATACCGCTGTCACCCTGACCGCGGACTGCCAGCGTCTGACCGTCGTCAATGCCGGCCGGAATTGAAACCTCAATCTTTTTCGTCACGCGGATTCTGCCGTTGCCGTTACATTTCTTACACGGATTCGTGACAATTTTACCTTTGCCGCCGCAGCGTGAGCACGGGCGGCTCGATGTCATGGAACCAAGCGGTGTGCGCTGGGTCACACGCACCTGACCGGTGCCATGGCAGTCCGGACACGTCTGCGCGCTGTGTCCCGGCTCACTTCCGGTACCGTGGCAGTCAGAACAGGTTTCCATCCGCTGAATACTAATTTCGCGTTTGACGCCTTTGCACGCTTCGAAAAAGCTGATGGTACAGCTTGTTTGCAGATCACCGCCGCGACGCGGTGCATTTGGATTGGCACGTCTGGACGAACCGAACCCGCCGCCGAAAAATCCCTCGAAGATATCGCCGAGGTCGCCCATGTCGAATCCGCCAAAACCGCCGCCGAATCCGCCGCCCGGTGCACCTGCACCATAGTTCGGATCAACACCCGCATGACCGAATTGATCATAGCGCGCACGTTTTGTAGAATCCGAAAGCACTTCATACGCTTCATTCGCTTCTTTAAATTTTTGTTCGGCTTCTTTGTCCCCAGGATTTAAGTCGGGGTGATATTTTTTTGCGAGTTTACGATACGCCTTTTTAATCTCGTCATCTGATGCCGTTTTGGAAACGCCAAGTACCTCGTAATAATCGCGTTTTTCCTCAGCCAAATCCGTTCGCCCTCCTCTGTATTGTCATTGTATACACCTGAAACGGGACGAAACCAATGCTTCGTCCCGAATCCGGCTGTTTACAAAATCATGTGATTATTTGTCGTCGTTTACTTCTGTGAAGTCTGCATCCACAACGCCGTCCGGGCCGACATTCCCTGCATTACCGGAAGGTGCAGCGCCTGCATTCGGTGCGCTCTGCTGTGCCTGTGCAGCTGCTTCATACATCTTCGAGGAGACTGCATAGAATGCTTTTTCAAGCTCTTCCTGTTTTGCTTTGATCGAATCAACCGTACCGGATTTGAGCTCTTCTTTGAGTGCTTCAATCTTTGCGGTGATATCTGTTTTCTCAGAATCGGAGATTTTACCCTCCATGTCTTTGAGTGCTTTCTCGCACTGGAAGACCATCTGATCTGCGCCGTTTCTGACATCGATCTCTTCTTTTTTCTTCTTATCCTCTGCTGCAAATGCTTCTGCTTCTTTTACAGCGCGGTCAATCTCCTCTTTGGACATGTTGGTCGAAGAAGTGATGGTGATGTGCTGCTCTTTGCCGGTGCCCAGATCTTTTGCCGAAACGTGAACGATACCGTTTGCGTCGATATCATAGGTGACTTCGATCTGCGGAATGCCGCGCGGAGCCGGTGCGATACCATCGAGTTTGAACACGCCCAGTGTCTTGTTGTCTTTTGCAAATTCACGCTCGCCCTGCAAGACGTGAATTTCAACAGCGGTCTGGTTATCTGCTGCGGTCGAGAAGACCTGTGATTTTTTCGTCGGGATGGTGGTATTTCTCTCGATCAGTTTTGTGGAAACACCGCCGAGTGTCTCAATGCCCAAGGACAGCGGAGTAACATCCAAAAGCAGCAAGCCTTTGACTTCGCCGCCCAAAACGCCGCCTTGGATTGCAGCGCCGACAGCAACACATTCATCCGGGTTGATGCCTTTAAACGGCTCTTTGCCGATGATGTTTTTGACTGCGTCCTGAACTGCCGGAATTCTCGAAGAACCACCGACCATCAGCACTTTGTTCAAGTCGGAAGCGGACAGGCCGGAGTCGGACAGTGCCTGACGAACCGGGCCCATGGTAGCTTCTACGAGGTCTGCGGTCAGTTCGTTGAATTTTGCACGGGTCAGTGTCATATCCAAGTGTTTCGGACCGGTTGCGTCTGCTGTGATAAATGGCAGGTTAATCTGTGTCTGGGTCATACCGGACAAGTCGATCTTTGCTTTCTCAGCAGCTTCTTTCAAACGCTGCAGTGCCATTTTATCAGCTTTTAAATCAATGCCGTCTGTTTTCTTAAATTCAGAAGCCATCCAGTCGATGATGCGTGCATCGAAGTCATCGCCGCCCAAACGGTTGTTGCCGGCAGTTGCAAGAACTTCCTGTACGCCGTCACCCATTTCGATGATGGAGACATCGAATGTACCGCCGCCCAGGTCGTATACCATGATCTTCTGATCCTGCTCTTTATCAACACCGTAAGCCAGTGCAGCAGCAGTCGGCTCGTTGATGATTCTCTTTACGTCAAGGCCTGCGATTTTGCCTGCGTCTTTTGTTGCCTGACGCTGCGAGTCGGTGAAGTATGCCGGAACGGTGATGACTGCTTCTGTTACGGTCTCACCCAAGTATGCTTCTGCGTCTGTTTTGAGTTTCTGCAGAATCATTGCAGAAATCTCCTGCGGTGTATATGCTTTACCGTCAATGTTTACTTTATAATCGCTGCCCATATGACGTTTGATCGAGCTGATGGTGCGGTCAGCGTTTGTGACTGCCTGACGTTTTGCAGTTGCGCCGACAATACGCTCACCTGTTTTTGAAAATGCAACGACTGACGGTGTGGTTCTTGAACCTTCCGAGTTTGCAATAACAACCGGTTCGCCGCCCTCCATAACAGCAACGCAAGAGTTTGTTGTACCAAGATCAATACCAATAATTTTTCCCATGATGTGTTCCTCCTTACAGAACCATTTGTTTTCGTTTTATTAAATGATCAAATCAAAAATGTTGAAAATTCTCTTTATTTCTACGGATTTGCAACGACCACCATCGCATGGCGAATCACATGGCCGTCAAGTTCATATCCTTTTTGAAGCACCTCGCAGACAATATTTTCGCCAAACGATTCATCCTCGACTTGTTTGATCGCGTGATGAATGTTCGGGTCAAACGGATTGCCGAGTGCTTCAATCTCCTTGACGCCGATACGTGAAAACGCTTCACGAAGCTGGTTGAAGATCATCTCCATTCCCTTTTTGAACTCCTCATCCTTGCACGGCGCGCTGAGCGCTCGTTCAAAGTTATCGGATGCCGTAAGAAACTCTTTGATGCAAACGCCTTTTGCAAACGAGGACAGCTCCTGTTTTTCCTTCGCGGTACGTTTTTTAAAATTATCAAACTCCGCAGCCGTCCGGTAAAGCCGGTCACTGAGCTCCTCGTTTTCTTTTTTCAGCGCTTCGAGCTGTGCGGAAATCTCATCCGCTACATCCTGCATTTCCTTTGCAGAAGTTTCCTGTTCTGTTTCCGGCACAGGCGTTTCTTTTTCTTTTTCCTGATTGCTCAAAACGATCTTCCTTTCCCGTCCTCGTCGTCCGGCTCCATTGCAGCCTCTAACAAACGATTGACACTGTCTGTAATATATTTGATATGCGGAATCACCTGTGCATAATCGACCCGAAGCGGTCCGATCACACCAAATGAAGCCACACGCTGACCTCCTGCTTTAAACGGTGACAAAATCATGCTCGAATTGGTGATGGCGAAGCTTTCATCCTCCTGACCAAACACCACCGAAATCCCGTCAAACGCACCGGAGAGAAGCGCCTCCAGTTCGTCCTTATGCGCAAGCAGCTGTACCACCTCATCCGCACGGAGCAGCGTACTTGTCAACAGATTCTGTTCGCCCTGCAGATGCAGCTGCGTATGCGAAATTTCCTCTGAAAGCTCGTAGACTGCGTTTAAGAGCGGTGAGAGTGTCACCATATAACTGCCAAGTGCCACTGCAAGCTCTGTTAGCCGTTCGGGTGTCACCATATCAAGGTTTAGCCCTGTTAGATGCTCATTGATGAACTGTTCAAAGAACGAAATCTGCTCGTTTGTCAAATCAAATGCAATCCGGCAAATCTTGTTTTTAATCGTTCCCGAAGAAGTTATCATCAAAAGTGCATAGACGCGGCGCCCAGCCGGAATAACCTCTACGCGTGTAATCACGGAAAACGACGGCGCACTGCTGCGGGCTACCACAGCCAGATTCGTCATTTCCGCCATCACGGTAATCGCGTTTTCAACGATTGCATCTGCTGTCGCATCATTATGTGAAAGCAGCTCGTCGATCATCCGCTTTTCCTTTGCGCTCAGCGGTTTTGGACACATCAGATGATCAATATAATATCGATATCCCTGATATGTCGGAATCCGTCCGGCGGAAGTATGGGGCTGTTCCAAAAGGCCGGCACGCTCCAAAAACGCCATATCGTTTCGGATCGTCGCTGACGAAACGTTCATTCCAATACAGGAAAGCACTGCTTTGGAACCAACCGGTTCACCAGTACGGATATATTCATCAACAACCGCACCCAGAATCGCACGTTTGCGTTCATCTACCGCACCCATTCAACCGCCTCCTTTCGGTCTGATGCTTTTAGCACTCCACATCCCCGAGTGCTAACTATACTCTACCACCCTTTTATCGTATTGTCAAGTAGATGAGATATGAATTTTGTAAACGGTTTTTAAACAAACAAGGCATAAAAAATGTCTTTGCCCTCTTGACGGCTATGCTATACTAAACAAGTAGATCAATTAAAGGAGGCACTGTCATGCACGTTCACGCGGGCCACAATCATGGCTTTTTGGGAGAATGGATCGAAGCGTTTGTCCATCTTTTTTCTCTCCCCGAATCCGTTTCGGAATTTATCACGCATTTTCTCACTGATACGATCACGATCTTCTTCCTTCTTGCAGTTATTATGACTGCCGTTTATTTTTTAAGCAGTTATATCAATATGGAAAAACTGCATCACACATTGGCACGGTTAAACAGTATTCCGGGATTTTTGTTGGCGGTTGCCGCAGGAACGGTTTCCCCGTTTTGTTCATGCAGCATCCTGCCTGTTTTGATCGGCCTGATTTCCGTCGGTGTTCCGGTTCGCATTTGTCTTTGCTATCTGACTTCTTCCTCTCTTTTAAACTTAACGGCAATTCTATCCGTCTTTGCGATCGCGGGTCCTTCGTTTGGCGTGGCATATCTTGTTGCTTCATTGATTGTACTCGTCCTGCTGGCACTGGTTTTAAAACTGTTCCCATTGGAACAGGGTGTAAAGCACTATGAATGTGAACATCCGCACGAACATCATGCACACGAAAAAACGGCACGCGCACGCTTCCATCATGCCCTGCTTGATATGCTGGCGGTTTTGCGCAAATGCGCCGTGTTTGTCCTTTTAGGTGTCGCGCTTTCCTCTGCGGTCATGGCTTTTTTCTCGCTCGATACAATTACGCAGATCGTCAACGACAACGAACTGCTCTCCACTGCCATTGTCACGCTGATCGGACTTCCCATTCATTCAGACATTTTCTCGATTGCGCCGGTTTTGCTGCTTCTTTTAAAGATTTCTCCGGCCGTTGCACTGACGTTCACCCTCTCTTCGATGGTGATCTCTGTTCCGTCGGCGATTCTGCTGACACGCGCGCTGCGTGTCCGGATTGTACTTCTTTATTGTGCAATCGCCGCGGTGCTCTCATTCCTCGTGGGAATCGGCAGCATCTTCTTTTTGGCATAACAAACGGTTTTGCCCTTTTGACTGCGGCAATCGGATTTTATTCTATAGAAAAACGCCCTGTGATTAGATGGACCGAACCAGTAAAAACGGACAATAGACAAAACGCCCCCTGTGTAGGAAAATAAACCTATACAGGGGGGTGTTCGTATGTCACGAAGAAAATACACACATGTTCAGGAGTTGGAAGAAGAAATCCTGAGTATGCGGCAAAAGGGTGCAACACGGCAAGAGATAGCAGATCAGTTAGGGTTGAGCAAATCGCAAATCAAGAGTTGGATTAATCGGTACAA
>CALXAM010000040.1 GCA_944386285.1 uncultured Clostridia bacterium
ATTTCTTCTTCCAACTCCTGAACATGTGTGTATTTTCTTCGTGACATACGAACACCCCCTGTATAGGTTTATTTTCCTACACAGGGGGCGTTTTGTCTATTGTCCGTTTTTACTGGTTCGGTCCACAGACGCGCATCGCGGGGGTTCTTTTTTAACCGGCGTTTATTGTTCACAGAATCGTTACAAAGGAAAAATACTGTATTGGTATAATTTAGTGTGACGCAGCAATACTGCGTGTGGGCATATTTCACGCAGGCTGAATGTCGAATTTCTCTTTGCTGATAAAGGAGCTTTTTATGCTGCAAATCAAAAACATATCAAAACAATATAAGACCGGTGATCTCGTGCAAAAGGCGCTCAATGATGTGTCGCTCAGCTTCCGCGAGAATGAGTTTGTCGCCATCTTAGGTCCGAGCGGATCGGGAAAAACGACGCTTTTGAATATCATCGGCGGCCTTGACCGCTATGATGACGGCGATCTCATCATCAACGGGATTTCCACGAAAAAGTATAAGGAACGGGACTGGAATTCCTATCGGAATCATACGATCGGATTTGTCTTTCAAAGCTACAATCTGATTCCGCATCAGTCTGTCCTTTCCAATGTGGAGCTGGCGCTGACGATTTCGGGCATTTCCAGAAAGGAACGGAAAAAACGTGCGGTCGAGGCGCTTGAGCAGGTAGGGCTTCGCGATCATATCCATAAGCGTCCCAATCAGCTGTCGGGCGGACAGATGCAGCGCGTGGCAATCGCGCGTGCGCTTGTCAATAATCCGGATATTCTGCTTGCGGATGAACCGACAGGCGCGCTTGACAGTGAAACGAGCGTACAGGTCATGGAGCTTTTAAAGGAAGTCGCGCGCGACCGGCTTGTCATCATGGTGACGCACAATCCGGAGCTTGCGGAGCAGTACGCAACCCGTACGGTGTATTTGCGCGACGGACAGATCCGAAACGATACGAACCCCTATGAGCCGGAGATTTTAAAAGAAGCGGCACCTGTCCATAAAAATATGGGCAAAGCGTCGATGGGATTTCTCACCTCGCTGTCGCTGAGCTTTAATAACCTGCGCACGAAAAAAGCCCGTACGCTGCTGACTGCGTTTGCAGGCTCCATCGGCATTATCGGCATTGCGCTGATTCTCTCGCTTTCAAACGGCGTGACGGACTATATCGAAACGATTCAGCGCGAAACGATGACGTCCTATCCGCTCACGATCAATGCGGAGTCGATCGATTTAAGCAGTATGATGTCCGAAAGCATGATGATGGGCGACAGCAGTGAAGCGCCCGATCATGATTTGGACGCCGTTTATTCTGACAGCACCGTGTTAGAGCAGGTCAATCAGATCACGAGCAGCTTAACACAGAACAATCTGACGGAATTTAAAAAATATCTTGACGATCCAAACAGCGAGATTGCGCAGTATCTGGGAGATAACGGCGTGGTGTATTCGTATGACGTACCGTTTGGCGTGTACTCGAAAAATGAGGAAGGCAAGCTGATTGACGCGACGGTCAATGCGTTCAGCACCAAAAACGCAATGTCCTCGAACGAACTGATCGGAAGCGTGCAGGAGAGTATCATGGATTCGATGCCGTCCTCCTCGATGTCGTCGGAAACGTTTGTCGAGATGATGCCGGGCTCCGGCGATTCGCTTGTGAGCCAGGTGACAACGGACAGCTACGAAGTGGTTTCGGGCGCTTGGCCGGAGAATTTTGACGAAGTGGTCATCATTCTTGATGAAAACAATGAAATTTCCACGCCTGCACTGTATGCGCTCGGCCTCATTCCCGAAGAAACATATAACGAGATCATGGACGCGATCAACAGCGGGGAAGCGCTTGAGATCGAAACGTTTTCCTATGATTATGACGATCTGTTAAACAAACGTTTTTATCTGATTCCTGCGTGCGACTACTATGAGAAAAACGACGACGGGACGTTTGATGATCTTAGAAACGATCAGTTTGCGCTCGAGCGTCTTGCGGAAGATGCAATCGAGTTAAAGGTTTCGGGCATCATCCGGCCGGTACCGGACGCGGCGAACGCAGATCTTTACGGTGCAGTCGGCTATACAAGCGCACTCAAACAGTATCTGATCGACTATGCGCAGGAAAGCGATGTGGTCAAGGCACAGCTTGAGTCCAAAGATGTCAATGTGCTTACCGGCATGCACTTTTCTCCGCAGGATGACGAGGCAAAAATCGCAGATACGAAAGAATTTCTGTCTTCCATGAGCGTGTCGGAAAAGGCGAAGATGTTTTCGAGCATGTCCGCATCGATGAATCCGCAGCAAGCGGGCGTGCTTTCCTCCATGGATGAAACGACGATTGCGTCAATGGCAGATCAGTATTTTGCACAGGCACAAGACGAGGTCTTTCTCCAAATTTATGACGCTTATATCTCGCCGGGAAGCTATGAGGACAATCTGACATCGTTCGGATTTGTAAGCCTTGACGCGCCCTCCTCGATTCACATTTATGCCGATACCTTTGAGGATAAGGACGCGATTGCAGCGTGCATTGAAAATTATAACGCGGCTGCCAGCGAAGAAAACAAGATCGTTTATACCGATTTTGTTGCGATGATGACTTCGTCGGTCACCGTTATTATCAATGTGATTTCGTATGTGCTGATTGCGTTTGTCGCGGTGTCCTTGATTGTTTCTTCGATTATGATCGGCATTATCACCTATATTTCCGTGCTGGAACGCACCAAGGAAATCGGTGTGCTGCGTGCAATCGGTGCATCGAAGCACAATGTGTCGCAGGTGTTTAACGCGGAGACATTCATCATCGGTTTACTGGCAGGACTTTTGGGCGTCGGCATTTCCTGTTTGATCTTGATTCCGGCGAACGCGGTGATTCATGTGCTCACCGAAAACACACAGATCAATGCGTCTTTGCCGGTGATAAGCGGTATTGTTCTTGTGGTGCTGAGTGTTGTTTTAACGCTCATCGGCGGATTGATTCCGTCACGCAGCGCCGCACGGCAGGACCCGGTCAAAGCGCTTCGAAGCGAATAAAAAGCATGAAAACGAATACGGGCAGGAGCTTCTCCTGCTCGTTTTTTGTATAACGAAAAACCGATTGCCATGACGCATATCGCTGAAAACGGATTCTTTTTTTGTATGTAGTCGATAAAAATACCGGCTGATACTTTACAAAAATAGATGAATACGCTATACTGGCGACAGAGCGGCACAGGAACGAACCACATTTGCCGCATTGTATCGAACACATTTCGTCAGCCAAAAGAGAATGGGAGTTTTGAGAATGAATCGCAGAACAAATAAATACGCCGGTTTTCATCGAAAGCCGGATTGGGAAAATCTTGAGGTGCTTTCCGTAAACCGGGAGCCTGCGCATGCCAGGTGGGGCGCGTATGACACAAAAGAGCACGCCGCTTCGTGTGCGTATGGGAGCAGTCCGTACCTGATGAGCCTAAACGGAACGTATCGGTTTTTCCTTTATGATTCGCCTGAGGCAGTCGATGATTTTTACCGCGTCGATTATGACGACAGCCTGTTTGTGGAGATTCCGGTTCCGTCAAACTGGGAGGTGCAGGGGTTTGGCGAGCCGATTTATACGAACATTGTCTATCCTTTTTTAAAAGAGGAAACGGACTGTTTTGTTTTGCCGAACGCATCCGGTGAGCGGGTGGTTCGACCGCCGTTTGTACCGAAGAAAAACCCCACAGGCTGCTATCGGAAAACGTTTACGATTCCAAAGGAATGGAGCGGCCGGGAGATCTATGTAAGCTTTGCGGGCGTGGAAACCGCTTATTATCTGTGGGTAAACGGCGAACCGGTCGGATATGCGCAGGACAGCAAACTTGCGTCGGATTTTCGGATTACGGACTATGTAAAACCGGGGGAAAACCTGCTGGCGGTTCAGGTGATGCGGTTTGCGGGCAGCACCTATCTTGAGGATCAGGACTACTGGTATTTAAGCGGAATTTACCGGGATGTGTGGCTGATTGCCAAACCGCCGCTCCATATAGAAGATACGCATTGGACAGCGCTGCCCGATCTGCATACGCATGCCGGAACATTTTGTATGGATGTTCGCGTGTCGGAGGCAGACGGCTATGCCGACTGCCGAGCAGAGGTTTCGGTTTATGACGCACACGGCACCTTCTTAAAAAAGCAGGAAGCGGTGGTACAGGCGGTGGCAGGATACCGTGATGATGTGGTTCCGACCGCGCGGACCGCACGTGTGCAGCTTTTCTTTGAGCAGGTGGAATACTGGTCGCCGGAGCACCCGGTTTTATATACGGCGGTGGTGACGCTGCTTGCGCCGGACGCAAGCGTGCTGGATATCGAATCGAGCCGGTTCGGATTTAAGCGGATTGAGGTGCGCCGCGGCGTTGTCTACTTAAACGGCAGACGGTTAGAGATTCGGGGTGTCAATCGGCATGAGCACAATGTGCTTACGGGAAGGGCCGTATCGAAAGCGCAGATGATCGAAGAGATTCGCCAGATGAAGCGGATGAACATCAATTCCGTGCGGACCTGTCATTATCCTGACAGTCCGGAGTGGTTTGACCTCTGTGATACGTACGGACTGCTGCTGATCTGTGAATGCAATCTTGAAACGCACGGCGTCTCGGGTGCGCTGACGCATTCCGCAAAATGGGCATCCGCGTTTATGGACCGTGCCACCCGTATGGTGGAACAGCATAAAAACCATGTCAGCATCTATTCCTGGTCGCTTGGAAACGAAAGCGGCACCGGTGCCAATCATGCGGCGATGTACGGATTTATCAAAGAATATGACCCCACCCGGCTGTGCCAGTATGAAGCCGGAGAGCCGGGAAAACGGATTTCCGATGTGCGCGGTAATATGTATGCGCATCCGAACTATCTGTTAAAGATGCTGTCCGATCCAAACGACGACCGTCCGATCATATTGGTGGAATATCTGTATCAAATCCGCAACAGCGGCGGCGGGATGGATCACTTTTTGGAATTTGTCGAGCAGTATGAGCGGTTTCAGGGCGGATACATCTGGGATTGGCAGGATAAATGTTTGATGCAAAAAACGTCTGACAATCAACCGTTTTTGCATATGGCGGCGATTTTTCGGAGTCGTTTGTCGAAGGGCGGGACGGAGGCGATTGTCCGCCGTTTATGACATGCAACGGAATTGTGCTGCCGGATCTTCACTGGAAGCCTGTGGCGTATGAAGTCAAAGCGGCATATTGTCCGGTTCGGTTTTCGCGTCCTGAAATATGGTCCGCATGGCAGACGTCCCATGCGTTTGACCGGTTTTTGCTGCGCAACGACTGTCTGGAATTGCCGCTGTCCGCCTTTTTCTGTATCGGCGCGGTACGGGAAAACGGCGTGGTCATTGCAGAGCAGGAGATCTCGCTTCCGTGTTTGCAGGCAGGTCAAAAACAGGAGATCAACGTAAGCATTCCGCATGAGAAAAAAGCGGGCTGTACGTATACGATTGAATTTTCCGTCCGCAGGAAAGAAGCGACGTTTTATGCCGAAGCCGGCGAAGAAATCGGATTGTTCCAGTTTGATTTGGAAAGCGGTCCGGCGGCGGAGGATGTGCCGGTTGTGTGTGATGCGCCGGTGTATACGCAGACGGCGGAGGAATTGGTACTCGATGCGGCGGGAACACAGCTTCGTTTTGATCTGCGTACAGGACATTTAAGCAGCCTTTCCAAAAACGGTGTGACCTACCTGACCGACGGATTTTCTCCGTGCTTTGACCGTCCGTATACCGGATTGGACGCGCAGAAAGGGTGGGGCTGGTATGCGGAATATGAAACAATCCGTACGCAGTCGTTTGTGTGCGGCACGCCGCAGATCCTGACAGGAGAAAGCCAAATCCTTATAGAAATTCCGTTTTTCCAAAAGGAGCAAACCGCACCGCCGATTGACGGAAAAATGGTTTATACGCTGCGCGGCGACGGCGTTTTGTCCGTGCGCGCTGACTTTTATTTTGACCGTTCGTATGCTGCTGTTTTGCGGGCAGGACTCGAATGTATTGCGGCCGACGGATTTGAGAAACTCTCTTATTTTGGACGCGGCGCACAGGAGAGTTACTGTGACAGGCTGTTGTCGGCGCCGCTTGCAGTGTATGAATCGACGGTAACCGCACAGCATTTTCCGTTTGTTCCGCCGTCAGAGAACGGCGGTCATGAGGATACACGCTGGCTTTGCTTGTGTGATGCGGCAGGGAACCGCCTTTCGATTCATGCGAAACAGCCGATTCATTTTGACGCGCATCACCATACCATTTTGGATTATCAGACGGCAGCGCACGATCATGAGCTGCCCAGCCGCAAGGAAACGATTTTGCACTTGGATGCAGTCCATGCACCGATTGGCGGCGAAATGGCATGGAGCACCGCGATGCCGAAAGCGCATGCAGTCGCGGGCGGTGACTATCATATGGAAGTGGAAATCCGTTTGCTTAACGGCCAGGAGAATGGGTGAGCATTTATTGTTCATAAGAACCGATTGAAAATACGAAACCGAAAGATTGCATCTTACAATCTTTCGGTTTCGTATTTTTTGTGTGCAATGAAAACATTTGCGCTTTTTCATTTGATATTCTCTGGTGTATTGTGAAATAAAACGACACACTTAATAAAACAAGTTAAAAACAGATTAAAAAAATAAAAATTGGTTGACGGATAGGTCGTTTTATGTATAATTAAGTGTAGTGGTAATTTATATATATTCTATATAATAAGAAAGAAAATTTTATATAATATTAAATTTAAAATATTGATTGAATCAATTAGATTCCTTTTGCACTTCATGGAAATCGTTTTATTTTAAAATAAACAAGTTTTTGCTGTTCGACAACAATAGGTATTTGTGTTTTTCAGTTTTCATCAAGAAACGGAATGATTCCGTTTTATAAAAACGCATTGATGTGAGGAGGAAAATTTATGAAAAAGGCATCCCGGATTTTGTCTTTGATCTTGGCGGCAAGTATCGGCATTCAAATTCTGCCGCTTAAGATCTTTGCGGCAGAAAAGCAGGAGCCGGCAGCTGTGCCTGAGGCACAGGAGCAGGAAGAAGTCTTGATTTTAGGGGAGGACACGCAAAAGCGAACAGCGGACACCAAGCATTTTGTGCTGGAAGACGGCAGTACCATTGCCGCTGTTTATGATGTCCCGGTTCATTATCAGGACGAGAACGGAGAATGGCAGGACATTGACAATCGGTTGGTCGAAGAACCGGCACAAGCACCGCTTTCCGCAGAAGATGCAGAAGCACAAATGCTTGAAAATGCAGCAGACGATCAGTCGGTAAAGTTTGCAAAAACAGCGCGCAAAAACAAAATGGTATCGGTCGATGTAGATGGACATACGGTGTCCTGGGGATTTTGTGACGCGTTAAGGAGTAAGATTGAAGAGTCAGAGAAAGAAGAAACAGCAACGGGAAATGATCGCTTTTTATCTCTTCCGAATGTGACGCAGGAAGTGTGGTATCGCGATCTCTTTTCCGGTGTAGATGTACAGTATATTTTGTCACCTTTGGGGGTAAAAGAAAATCTGATTTTAAAATCCAAAGGAACACAGACAACATTCACTATCGAATATCAAATCGGTGATTTGTCTGCATCTCAGCAGGACGATCAAACGATTCTGCTATCGGATGAAAGCGGTGCGCCTGTTTATACCATCACTGCGCCATCCATGACCGATGCAAATGGGATGAGCAGTAATCAGGTCAGTGCGAAAATCGTATCGCAGAAAAATAAGAAGATTACCGTAGAAATCCAAGCGGATGACGAATGGCTCAATGAGCCGCAGCGTGCGTATCCGGTTACGATCGATCCGGATTTTACAACCGATCAGAAAATCGATACAGTGAGCAGTGTATATCTGTCTTCAAAATATCCGTCCAATGAATATGGAAAAGGCGGAAGCAGTTATGAAGGCAGTATGTATGTCGGATATTTCAGCGAACGCGGCAAGACACGCTCCATGATCAAACTGAATGCGCTTCCTGCACTGTCTGACGGTGACGTGGTCGTAGGCGCGCAGCTCCATCTGCTTCAACGGGCAAGCTCCAGCGGCGTGATTGTTCGTGCATCCCGTGTAACGGGAAATTGGAATGTGGCAACGGCAAACTGGAATAATGCCAGTTCGTTAAAAGATAGTAATTCTGTCGATTACTATTATGCCACTTATGGAGAAAACAATGACTTTAAGGTGCAGTCCTTTGATATTACCTCCCTGATGAAAGGGTGGTATGAGGGAACATACCCGAATTACGGTGTGATGATGACAGCTGACAGCGAGTCGGGCACCGCACGCTCTTTCTGTTGGTATTTTTCTTCTACATATCCGGATGCAGAAGCTGCTCGTCCGGTATTTACGATTGCATATCGCAATACAAAAGGCATTGAACCGTATTGGACGTATACGTCTGCGCAGGCAGCAAGAGGTACAGATGTCTACGTCAATCATTACAACGGCAGCTTGACGATGGTAAATACAGCGGCAGGTGTAGACGGAAACCGAATGCCTGTTACCATTCAAAACATCTATAATCATGGACAAGCGGCATGGAAAACAAATTTCCATATGTCCGTTCGGTCATCACCGGCGTCGGTTCGTGAAAAATATCCGTATTATTTGATTGATGCGGATGGAACAGCGCACTATTTTTATAAAAAAGACAACGTGTATCAAGATGAAGATGGGTTGGGATACACGCTCTCGATCGTCAATACAACGGATGTACGGTATGAGATTACCGACAAACAGGGCGGTCAGATGAAGTTTAATTGGAACGGTGATCTGTACAGTATCAATAACACCAATGGTGACCGCCAATATGTTACCTATCAAGATAAGTTTACAAAAATCAACAATGTAAAAGACCCTTCGGGACGGTCCTATTTGTATCAATACAATACGAATGGAACACTTGCTTCCATCACTGACCCAGCGGGAAGAGTAACACGCTACCAGTATAGTGACAATACCCATTTAACCAAGATCATTGATCCGGACGGAGAAGAAACAACGATTATGTACTCCGGCAATTATCCGACACGGATCACAAACCTTGCAGATGGTACAAAGACAGAAATTTCATATACAGCAAGCCGGAAACGTGTATCTAAAATTACAGTGTACGGCAGTGAAGGAGACGTATTAGAATCCTATACGTTTTCCTATAAAGAGAATCATACGGTTATTACCGATCATGATAACAGAAGTTATACTTATCGGTTTAATCGGTTTGGTCAGACGGTCAGTGTTTGGGATCATCAGACAAAGCAAGCGAGCTATTATGAGTTTGGTGCACCGTCAACCGGAAAAGACTCTGCAAAAGCAAATAAAATACTAAGCGAGTCAGACATTCAAAGTGCGGTAACCAACTACATGACAAATCCGAGTTTTGCGACAAACGCGGATGGCTATGCAGTATATCCGGCAAGTGAGGCATCCTCCATTACGCAGATGCGTGACCGGTTCGGACATAATGGCCGAATGGGAATGACTATTACAAAAGAAAAAGAAACGGACAGCGCCATTTTTTACTATCAGCAAAGAAGTTTAAGTGCAGGTACATATACATTTTCAGCATATGTAAATGTACGATGGGAAAACCTTTCCGGTGAAGGTGTATGCGTGTCGGCAGATCTTTATAATTCACAGGGCGTTTATTATAATACATATTCATCAGAAAAGCTTACAGATCCGGCAGGTGGATGGCAGCGGCTGAGCTGTACCTTTACATTGAAAGAGGCTGGTTCGGTAAAAGTCGGCGTATGGTTTGGAAAAACCACCAAAACCATTCTTACAATGGATGATTTCCAGTTAGAGCGGAGTACCTGTGTAAACAGCTGTAACTTACTTCAAAATAATGCGCTTGTCCAGGGAACAACGGGTTGGACGAACGGGACAACGCCGTCTGTCGCGACAATTACAGGATTGCCTGGATATTCAAGAGCATTGCATACCACAGGAAAACCGAACGATAAAATTGAAATTCGTCAAAAAGTAGTAATCAGCGGAAAGAAGGGAGACGTCTTTTCGTTTGGCGGATGGGGATATACGAATGCAGGTGCATCGCCCGATCTTGTCAAAAATTCAAAAACGCCCGCATTCCAGATTCGAATTGAGTTCGAGGGGTCCACACAAACAGCGCAGGCGAATTTTGACCCGCTGTATTATAAACAATGGCAGTTTGTTTCCGGAAAGGCGATCGCGCCTGCTGATTACACATCGGTCAGCTTCGTGTTTGTGTATAATTACAACATCAACCAAGCATGGTTTACAAATGCGTTCTTGTATAAAGAGGAATTTGGGCAGACATACACGTATGATGAAGATGGAAATATTGCAAGTGTCGTTGATATCTCCAATAAAAAATCATCGTTTGCGTTTGAAAACAATATGCTCAAAAAGCTTGTCAACCCGACCGGAAGCGAGTATACTTATGATTACGATGAAAATAAAAATCTTACAAAAGCAAAAACCTCTGACGGACAGCAATATGATTTTACATATGATTCGTACGGAAACCCGCTGACATCAGTCTTTTCGTCAGAAGATGGGGAAAGCAAGCAAATCAAAACGACTGCGTCGTATACAGACGATGGCAATTATATAGAGACATTGTCGGATGCACGCGGCAATGAAATCACATATGACTATGACAGTCAAAAGGGCTTGTTAAACAGTCAGACCGATGCAAACGGTGTCACAACAACGTATACATACGACGCGCAGAATGATCGCTTGCTGTCAACAACAAGCGGTGGGACGAGTGTACAGTATACGTACGACAACGATCGGCTGGATACAATCGTTCACAACAACGGACAAGTACACTATGGGTTCGTATATGACCAGTTTGGACGTACGATAAATGTAACGGTAGGAAACGGTACACAAAACCGAACGCTGTCAACGAATCTGTATAACAATCGCGGATTGCTTTCCTTGTTTACCTATGGAAACGGCGATACCGTGTCTTATACGTATGATTCGATGGATCGTCAGACGGAAAAATGGTTTGGGGATCCGGCGAAAAAAGTACGGTATTACTATACGCTTGATAACTCTTTAGGAGTTATTTCGGATGAGATTTTGAATACGCATACACGGTATACCTATGATTTGGCAGGAAGAGTTGTAAAAGAGGAAATCCGTGAGAATGCGAATTCGGATACCGGCGCTTTGATTCGAAAGACGACGTATTCCTATGAAGATGGAACGAATCGGCTGCTTTCGCGGAATGATACGCTGTTTGGCAGCAGTAAAACGACAACGTATGTGTATGGCAATCAATCACAGAATCAAATGGTTGATGCGGTATACAGCGTATCGTATGACGGTGCGGATTCGCTTCACTATGAATATGATTCGCTGGGCAGACGAACGGAGCGCATGATCGCATTAGAAGATGCGCCGTATAAAGCAGTATATACCTACTTGGATGGACGTACGGAGAATGAAACAACGACATGGATTCAATCCGTATGGCAGGATGGACGTACCACAAGCTATCAGTACGACAATGTAGGAAATATCATTGAGATTGCAGAGGATGGGGAAATTTCCCGCCAGTACACGTATGACGATCTCAATCAGATGCTGACGGAAACGATAGACGGTGTCACAACAACGTATACGTATGATGCCGGAGGAAATATCCTGTCCCGTACAAAAGAAGGACAGACGGATACATGGTCCTATACAGATCTGGTATGGAAAGATCTTTTGACATCGTATAACGGACAAACGATTACCTATGATGAAATCGGAAATCCGTTGAGCTACCGAAACGGCATGACGATGTCGTGGACGAGAGGAATGGATCTGTCCGGTATCACGCAGGGTGACAATGCGATCAGCTATACGTATGATGCAGACGGAATCCGGACATCGAAAACGGTGAACGGAGCAACGACAACGTATATTCTGGACGGAAGCACAATCCTCGGAGAAAAACGGTCGGACGGAACAACGATCCG
>CALXAM010000041.1 GCA_944386285.1 uncultured Clostridia bacterium
GGATGCGCGGATAAAAGGAGCATGCAGATCCATCGAACATAACCGCCTCTCTTTTTGTAAAATCAATCGATTGGATGTACGCTCATTTTATAAAAACAAAACAAAAAAATCAATCACCTGACTTGAACTTTTTTCACTTTTTTCGTTGCTTCCTTGCAAAAGAATGCAAGAGAGGACACTTGACAGGAGGAATCAAAATGAAACGAATTTTACTGGCAGGAGAAGCTATGGGGCTGTTCATCGCCGGAGAAGAGGGCAGCCTTTCGGATGTTTCTCAGTTTTCTTCGGCGATTGCCGGCGCGGAGTATAACGTAGCGGTAGGACTCACACGGCTCGAACATTGCGTATCGTATCTGACAAAGGTGGGCGATGATCCGTTCGGCGAGAAAATCCGAAACGCGCTTACCCTTCAGGGAATCGACACGTCGCTTGTGCAGACGGATGTATCGCATGCCACCGGCTTTATGCTCAAAGGAAAAACCTCAAAAGGCGATCCGGATATCGCATATTTTCGAAAAGGTTCGGCGGCATCCACGCTGTCTGCGGCAGACGTGGATGCGATCGATTTTTCGTCGTTTGATGCGGTGCATGTGACAGGTATTCTTGCAGGAATCTCATCTTCGGCATGCGAAGCGGCAGAGCATATGATACGTCGCGCCAAAGCGGCAGGGTGCGTGGTCTTTTTTGACCCGAACCTGCGGCCTCAGCTTTGGAAAGACACACAGACGATGGTGGAAACGACAAACCGACTCGCATCGCTTGCCGACTGGGTACTGCCCGGATACAAGGAGGGTGATGTGCTCACAGGTTCCGCCGATCCGCGCAAAATTGCCGATTTTTATCTGTCGCAGGGTGTCACGGGCGTCGTTGTCAAAACAGGCGAGAAAGGCGCTTTTGCCGCGACTTCGCGCGAGCAGGTCACAGTGCCGTCATTTGTCGCACGCGAGATTGTCGATACAGTCGGTGCGGGCGATGGGTTTGCGTGCGGAATCATCAGCGGTGTGCTCGAGGGACTGTCGCTGTATGACACGGTTTTGCGTGCAAATGCGATCGGCACGATTCAGATTATGAACCCGGGCGATAACGAGGGACTTCCCACCAGAGAAGCACTCGCACACTTTATGGAAACAACACCGCAGAACGACTGAGGGAGGAGAATCGTAATGGTAAACTGTATCGAAACACTCAAACAAATCGGGATTGTGCCCGTTATTCAGATTGAACGCGCAGAAGATGCCAAACCGCTTGGTGAAACGCTTAAAAAAGCGGGACTATTTGCGGCGGAGATCACATTCCGCACCGAAGCGGCCGCCGAGGCATTGCGCATCATGGCAAGTGAAGTGCCGGAGCTGTTCGTCTGCGCCGGGACAATCCTTACACCGGAGGATGCTGAACGGGCCGTTGCAGGCGGCGCAAAGGCGATCATCAGCCCGGGCACAAACCCGGCGGTTGTGCGGTGGTGTATCGAGCACGACGTGCCGGTCATTCCCGGATGTGCCACCCCATCCGAGGTGGAATGGTGCATGCGCGAAGGGCTTAACATGGTAAAACTCTTTCCCGCCGAAGTGGTGGGCGGCGTTTCCATGCTCAGAGCGCTTGCAGGGCCGTACGCGTCGATGCAGTTCATGCCGACCGGCGGAATAAGTCCCGACAATGTCGGCGCATATCTGTCCCTTTCGAATGTGGCGGCATGCGGCGGAAGCTGGATTGTACCGAAAGCATTCCTGCAAGAGGGTCAGTTTGACAAGGTCGAAGCGCTTGCAAGAGAGGCTGTTTGTTTGGCGAAACGATATCGCTGAGACAAAAAGTGTGCGGGCGAAAAAACAGTGTGTGCAGCGTGTGCAAAAAAGGCTGTCACTGTTTTTGTCACATGTTGCGGCGGGAAATCGGGACTGTTATACTGAAACCAGAACAAAGAACAAAACACCTTCCGGCATCGGAGGCAGCATAAGGAGGAACATCATATGGCAGTTTCAATCACCGTAAACCCGCAGAAGCTCGAAGCAGCTTCCCAGAAAATCAGCGCTGCAGCAGCGGAGTATGAAGCGATCTACCGTAACCTGTTCACCGAGGTGGACAACATGAGCGCGGCTTGGCAGGGTGCAGACAACCTGGCATTCACCAACCAGATCAAAGGCTTCACCGATAACTTCCAGGATATGAAAAAGCTGATGGACCAGTACAGCGAGTTTTTAAGAACAGCTGCACAGGCATACCGTCAGACACAGGAAGACCGCGTTGCACAGGCAAAAACGCTGACAAACTGAGAGGAGGAGTTTCATTATGGCAGTAGAAGGTATTAAAATTTCACTCGGCGAGGTCAGTGCGACCGCCGGCACCATCCGTACACTCAACACAAGCTTAAACGACAAGCTCTTGGAAATCCAGAAGGAAATGAACGATCTGGCTGCTACCTGGCAGAGCCCGGCAGGCGAAACGATCCGCGAGCGGTTCAACAGCCTTGTTCCGGCATTTGAAAACTATAAACAGATTATCGAGTCGTATGCGAAGTTTTTGGATAACACCGTTTCGAGCTATGAATCGACCGAAACCCAGATCCAGAACAACGCAAGCGCATTCAAATAATCAAAAAGAAGCAAAGCGCACGCAAACGCGCGTGCTCTTTGAAAAGCGGCTTGCAGAAAGTGCTGCAGGCCGTTTTTCAAAGAGAAAACTGAGAGGAGGAGTGAACAATGGCCGTATACCGCATTCGTGCCAATTTAAGAAAGATGGAATCGACGGCAAAAAAGATCCGTACAGAGGCCGGAACATACCGCAGAAAGGGCAAGGAGCTCATACAGGCAGTTTCTTCCTCACAGGGATGGGAGGGCGCAGATGCTGAGGCGTTTCGCCGTCAGCTCGCCGGATTTTCCGATGATCTTGAGAATATGGCAAAGATGATGGAGAGTTATGCCGCATTTTTGACCGAGGCGGCAAACGTTTACCGTACGCTGCAGGACACAGCAGTACAGCAGGCAAAAAACCTGTGGTGGTGAGGAGGGATTTTCATGGATGCAAACGCAAGAGCGCAGCTTTCTTCCATTTTGAGCGACTTGCGGGAGGTTTCCCGGCAGATGAACAACGCGGCGGCACAGCTTCGGGATATGCGGGGAGTTGGCACAGAGCTGTGCGCAGACCGGCTTGAAGTTTTGGCGGATAAATATGATGCCGCACGCCGTCATCTCTCCAATATCGACTGATGCAAAGGAGAAGAAACGTGAAACGAGTGATAGGATTGCTGGCGGGACTGCTGGCAGTAATGATAGGAGTGACAGGGTGTATGAATGCACGGGTTTCGTTTGAACAACAGGCTATTTCATATCTTGAGGAAAAATACGGGACATCGTTTACATGGATTGAGCCGGTCGGCGGCCAGTTTGGAAGCAGTGAAAAGAGCGGCCATGTATCAACACCGGATTTTGCGGGAAAAACGCTTTTTGTGACCGGAACGGCGGGCAATCCGGAAACATTTCGCGATAACTATGCGGCATATCGCTATAATGAGCAGGCGTGCACCATCTTAAACGATGCCGCATCAGGTGTAGAGGAAAGCTGGCGGGCATTCTGCGTGCCGGAGGAAATCGGACTTTCGGAAAATGCTGAAACGGACGCGCTGTCGTATCTGCAAAACGGCGCGTGCATGGTTGATTTGCTCATCGGCGCAGAGGACTATGAAAACACTGCGAAAATCGAGCAGTTTTGCAATGCGCTGAACGAACAGAACATCAACGCCAATATCACTGTGTATCTCGCGGATGGTGATGCGCGTGCAAATGCTTCGCGTGAGGAATATCAAAACATTCTCCCCGAACAGTATGCAGGCCGGTTTGTGATGGATGAGCAAGGCGGCTTTGCGGTTTCGAAGTGGAGGTGACGGCGATGACCGACGCACAATATCAAAAGGCGAACATCTGCGCACTGCTCAACGAGATTTTATATCTGGGATTTCCCGGCGCACAGGACGGCGATACGATCGAAGATATCATCAATATGATCGGAAGCAATAATGCGTATGCATCTTATCGAGAGAAACCGGAGTATCAGATTCTCAAAGAAAATCTTGATTTGATCGGTGAGTATGAAATCGGCAATCAGAGCAGTAAAATTGACGGATTTAATTCCGGAACAAACGCCTGCACCTTTGAGGATCCGGACACGGGGAAAATTTATGTGGTCTACCGCGGAACAGGCGACGGTGAATGGCTTGATAACGGTGCCGGCATGACGCAGATCTCCACACCGCAGCAGGAGGAAGCCGCACGTTATTTTGATTATGTAATGGAACATAACGGCTGGAATGCGTCGGATAACATCACGGTGACCGGTCATTCCAAAGGCGGCAATAAATCGCAGTATGTGACGATGAACGCGGAGTACCGCGACTATATTGACGAGTGCTATTCGCTCGACGGTCAGGGCTTTTCGCCCGAAGCCATTGCGGAGATGAAGCGCCGATACGGTGAAGATGGCTATCGTGAAGCCATCGAAAAAATGTATTCAATCAACGGCGAAAACGATTACGTCAATGTGCTCGGTGAGAAAATCGTTCCCGATGACCACACATTTTATATCAAAACACCGGCAAAGGACGGCGATTTTGTCGCAGGTCATGATTTAAAATACTTCTTTGCAGTACGCGATGAAAACGGTGACCCTGTATTCGTAGACGGAAAACAGCAGTTTGGCGGAGAGATGAACCCTTCTACCACCGAGCGCGGACAGCTGTCGCTCACGGCCGAGGAGCTTTCCAAAGCGCTGATGATGCTGCCGCCGGATAAACGGGATGATGTGGCAAAACTGATCATGCAGATCATGGAGAGCAGCGAAGGCGGAAGCATTTCCATTACCGGTGAACAGCTGACGGTCGAAAATGTGATCGGCGCAATCGTTACAGGAACACCGACCATTCTGTTTACGCTCATCAGCACACCGGAGGGACGCGATTTTCTGGCTACATACGGCGGAATGCTCCTGGAAGCCGCTTATGAGAAACTGGGCCCTGTCAAAATGATTGGCATTGCCGCGGTTATCATCGTGTTTTCACCGGTGATCATCCGCGTGACTGCAATGGTATATAAAATTTTGACATTCATCGATGTGGTGTTGGATGTGCTTGACCGGTTAAAAGACCTTGCGGAGGACTTAAAGCAGTTCATGCGCCAGGTGTGCAACGATGTCAGAATGGCGTATGAGAGCTTTCTGACCGGCAGAAAAGTCACAAATCCATCTGCTTCCTACCAGCCGGGCAATGAAATTTTACTGAATGTAAGTCAGCTTCGGATGATTGCCGGAAAACTCCGTCAGGTGCAAAACCGCATCATCGCATTGGACAGCGATTTAAATCGGCTGCGGCGGGATCAGGAGTGGTATGAGTTTTTCAACAAAGCCGCCATCGGTGCCATTGACTTTTTATATGTAGGCTATGATTACGATCTGGCAAAGTGCATTTCTTATCTTGATCGTGTGGCGGATCTGTTTGAACAGACAGAGCAGAAATTAAACAGCGCCGCACAGCAGTACTGAATGAAAAATCCCGACCAAAACGGTCGGGATTTTGCTGTTTTATGAAAGCTTAGAAAACCGGTCGGCAAGCAGTTTTTCTGTTTCCTCTTTGGAAAAGACGAGTCCGGTTTCTTTTAAGTATTCAAAAAAGTCGCACATGGCATAGGCAACGCTCTTTTCTGCAAAAAGCAGGTGCGATGTGCTGTGGAGAGGATGGTGACAGGTGCAGAAAATCTGCTGATTTCCGGCGGCAAAAAAGCCCAGCCGATGGTCAAGCTTGAGTCGCTCCGGTTTTAAAAGATAGGGCGTAAACGTCCCGTTTTTTACACACATGAGCATCCGGCGGAACAGTTCTTTGCGGAGTGCCGGCGAAAGCGGCGAATGCACTTCCTCGGACTGATGGAATGTCCGTCCGGTGGTAAGGAACGATTCGAGTCCGTCCATGGTGAAAAAGGAAATATTCGTTTTGGTGCCTTCCAGCAAGGAAATTTGTTTAAGCTGCCGCTCGAACAACAAAAGCGGCGAATGTTCAGGGTCAGTACAGGATGCAATGAGCGAGCGAATGATATCTGACGAAAAAAACAACTCAAAGCAGGGGGAAGCCTGCATGCAGTAGCTTGTGCCCGGGTGGATGGACGCCCAGTCTGTGGAGAAGGTCTGTTTCTCGCTTTGCAAAAACATCGGCGTGCAGACATCACGCATCTGCAAAAACAGCTGGCTTTGTAGTGAGGAGCTGTCTTTCCCGCTCAATAGCATGGCATGCGATTCATTTCCCGAAAGCAGCATGCACCATGTGTCCGAAACAATCATAAACGGAAACAGAGCAGTGCAGCCTGTTTTGGCAGATACGGCGTCGTGGTAGAAAAACGGGGTATAGCGGCAGGCGCCGAACAAAAACGAAAACACCGTTTGCAGGCAGGAGAGGTTATATTTGTTTTCCTTTTGGTATTGAAGTGCGTGGTCAAAGCAGACGATGTGCTCAATCGAAAGTGCCGGACAGCTTCGTGCAAACTGCAAAAGAACATCGCATGTACCGCACTCGGGCTGAACCACCGCACGAATCAATGGCTCGTCTTTGCTGAGCGTTTCCTCCATCAGAATACGCAGGGTGTCAAGAATTGCTGGCTTTCCATAAAGCGGCAAAACGTCCGGCCGCACAAATGACGGATCGTTAAACTGTGTGCGCAGCATGGGTGGAGGTGCCAAAGCACTGCCGGCTTCTTCAATCAAACGTTTGACAAGCAGTCGTCTGTAATAGACTGCTTCGCCCATTTTTGAGATCTTATAAGACTGGGACAGCGTTTGCTGCTGTGATGGCGTGAGCATCATGACAGAAGCGAGCTGGTCAAGCACAGTGGGATCGCTTGGAATGCGCTCACCCGTGAGCATTTTTTGAATGAAGCTGCGCTCCACACCGCTCAGCTTTGCGAGTGCGGCAATTTTCAAATTGGATGCGGCGACATATTCCGATAATTTTTCCGAGAAAACAGACATCAAACACCCCTCCTCGCTGTGTCTGCTTTTCCTTTATTATACCACTTTAACGCACAAAAGGGAATCCCTCTTTTGTGTAGGAACGGCGAAATGAAAACACCTGTCACATAATTCGTCACAGATTGCATTTTTGTGAATCACGCCGTATACTAAACTGCAGAGAGGTATTCATTTTTGTTAGGTGAGGGGTTTTCATATATGCTGCTGACATTGATGGAACAAAATCAAATCAAAACGCTGGCGCTTCCACAAAAGGTCAGCGGCCGCTATCAGCTCGGCGCCGTCGAGGTGGAAGGGATAAACGGCGACTGGCTGCTTAAGCCCACACGGCACGTGCATTTCGATACAACAGCTGCGCCGTCGGGTACCGTTGCTTTAAAAGAGGGAATGGTGTATCCGCTTTATCAGACCAAAACAGGTGCAAAAATGCTGCTGTTTGCCCAGCCGGAAACGCTCGACCGCCGTACATTCAAAAAAGTGCTCATTCCATCGTCGTGCACGCTTTATATCGGACGGCTTGAAGAAAATGAAATTTGTTATCGTGCGCCGTATGTGTCGGGCAGACATGCGCGGCTTGAAGCAAAGGGCGGCCGGATGGTTTTGACTGATCTGCAAAGTGCAAACGGCACGTTTGTAAACGGCAGACGTATTCAAACCGCTGAGGTGCATCCGGGCGATGTGATCGAACTGAGCGGATTTAAAATGCTGCTCGGCAAAGGATTTTTTGCATACAACAATCCGGATGGACTTGTCCGGTTAAAAAATACGCTTTATCCGTTTGTATCGCAGCAGGTTTCACCGCGTGCGGAGGAATCGGAGGAAGAATCGCTCAAAGCGGATGAGGTGTTTTATCGTTCGCCGCGGTTTAAACGGGAGGTCGAGCAGGCAAAATTCACGATTGATGCACCGCCTGCACCGCCGTCGCCGCAGACGACGCCGATGATGCTCGTACTCGGTCCGTCGATGACGATGGGTCTTGTATCGCTTTCGACCGGCTTTTTCACGCTGTATAATATGCTCGGTTCGGGCGGCGATGTCGTGAGTGCAATGCCGTCGCTTGTGATGTCGGTCGGTATGCTGATGGGCACCGTGCTGTGGCCGGTTATGACAAAGATGTTTGAACGGCGAAGTGCCCGCCGCAAAGAGGAAACGCGCCGGAAAAAATACAGAGAATATTTAGAGCAGATGCGCCGGGCGATTTTTGGCGAAGGCGAACGCCAGCGCCAGATTCTCTCCGAAAATATTGTCACTTTGGAGGACTGTATCGACCGCATCCGAAACGGCCGCCGCAACCTGTGGGAACGCACGTATTCTCACAACGATTTTCTGATGCTGCGGCTCGGCATCGGCACGCTGCCGATCGACGCGGAGTTTAAGTTCCCCGAGGAGCGGTTTTCGCTCGATGAGGACCCGCTGCAGGAGGAAATGCGCCGGCTTTGTGCAGGGCCGCATGAGATTTCATCCGTACCGGTTTCGCTTTCTCTGCGGGATACACACGTCATTGGCGTGATCGGTGATCGTTCGACCGTCTGTGCGTACACACGGGGACTCATTTTGCAGATCGGTGCGCTTCACAGCTATGACGAAGTCAAAATGGTCTTTTTCTATTCGGAAAAAGAAGCTGCCGAGTGGGATTTTGTCAAATGGCTGCCGCACACATGGGATGCTTCGGAAAATACGCACTATGTGGCGTCGAGTGCATCGGATGCGCGCGAGATTTCAGCAGTGCTCGAACGGGAATTTTCCGCGAGAGAGCAGCTTGAAAACGAAAAAGAACCGCTTCCGTGGGTGGTTGTGTTTGTACTTGACCGGGAACTGGGCGGCCAGACGGAGCTTGTGCGGCAGATTCTCTCGGAGAAAAAATGCCGCGGTTTTTCGATTGTCGCACTGTATGACGAACTGCGGCTCTTGCCCAAAGAGTGCAAAAAAGTCGTTGAACTGCATCAAAACGACGCCCTTTTATATGACCAGGGTGATATTTACGGACGGCAGCTATCGTTTGCGCACGATATTCTGATGAACGGCGACTGCCGTGCGCTTGCGGTACAGCTGCAAAACACATTGCTGTATACATCTTCGTCGAAAAAATCACTGCCGGAGCTTATCACATTTTTGCAGATGTTCGGTGTCGGCAAAGTGGAGCATTTAAACGTGCTCAGCCGCTGGAACGAGCATGACCCGACCCGCACGCTTGCAACCGAAGTGGGTATCGACGAAAACGGCGGTTTGTTCACACTCGATCTGCATGAGAAATTCCACGGTCCGCACGGACTTGTCGCCGGTATGACCGGTTCGGGCAAGAGTGAATTCATCATGACATATATTCTGTCGCTGGCGGTCAATTATCATCCGAATGAGGTGGCGTTCATCCTCATCGACTATAAAGGCGGCGGTATGGCAAAAGCGTTTGAAAAGCTGCCGCACACCGTTGGCATCATCACAAACCTGGACGGCGCTGCAGTCAACCGGTCGCTCGTTTCGATTCAGAGCGAGTTAAAACGCCGTCAGGCAATTTTCCAGGCTGTCAGCAAACAGGTTCATGTCAGTAACATCGACATCTATAAATATCAGCGGCTCTACCGCGAAAAGGTCGTTACCGAGCCGCTTCAGCATCTGTTCATCATCTCCGATGAGTTCGCGGAGTTAAAAACACAGCAGCCCGACTTTATGCGAGAGCTTGTGAGTGCGGCGCGCATCGGCCGAAGTTTAGGCGTCCATTTGATTCTGGCGACCCAGAAGCCGAGCGGTGTGGTGGACGACCAGATCTGGAGCAACAGCCGGTTCCGCGTGTGCTTAAAAGTACAGGAGAAAAACGACAGTATGGATATGCTCAAGCGGCCTGATGCGGCGGCGCTTGTGCAGACCGGCCGGTTTTACTTGCAGGTCGGATACAATGAAATTTTCGAGCTTGGACAGTCAGCATGGGCAGGCGCACCGTATACACCGTCCGACCGTGTCGAAACGCAGAAGGATGAATCGGTCGCACTGCTGGACGAGGTCGGCCATGTGATCCGCAGTGCACAGATTGCAAAGACACGCGGCAAGGATAAACAGCTTGACTGCATCGTTTCACATCTTTCTCAGCTTGCCGCCGAGGAACACATCCGTCTGCGTCCGATGTGGATGCCGCCGCTTCCCAAAAAGCTTGTGCTTTCGGATCTTTTGTCGCGGTATCGTGTACAAAACGATACGTCGTCGCTTTGTGCAGTCATCGGTGAAGCGGACGATCCGCAGAATCAGCGGCAGTTCTTGCTCACATTGCCGCTTTCGTCCGACGGCAATACTGTGGTATACGGTGCGGCAGGCGGCGGCAAGACCACGTTTGTGATGACAATGCTTTATAGCCTGCTCACTGCACATACATCGAAAACACTTCATCTTTACTTGCTCGATTACGGCTCTGAGATGCTTCGGATGTTTGAAAAAGCGCCGCAGGTCGGTGATGTGCTGTTTTCGTCCGATGCCGAAAAGACGAAAAACCTCTTCTCGATGCTCTCAAAAGAGCTTGCCCGCAGAAAACGCATCTGTGCGGAATACGGCGGTGATGCACAGTCCTACCGCCGGTTTTCGGGCAAGGATCTGCCCGATATTGTGACAGTGATCCACAACTATGCGGGATTTACCGAAACGTATGAGGACCTTGAATCTCAAGTGGCGCTGTTATCGCGTGAGGGCTCGAAATACGGCATTCTGTTCGTTATTACAGCGGTCAATACGAATGCGGTGCGCTACCGTACGCTGCAGAATTTCAAACGCATTTTCGTTTTGCAGATGAACGACCCATCGGAATACAGCGGCGTGCTCGGTTCGACGGGCGGCGTTGTTCCCGCACAGTGTCCGGGCAGAGGCTTATTTAAAACCGATCAGGTGTATGAATTCCAGACCGCATGCATCGGCGATGATCCGGTGATGGCGGTGCGCACGCTGTGCAAATCGCTCGCCGAGCAAAACACTGCCCCTGGTGCACCGCGTGTGCCGATTCTTCCGGAAGTTGTGACACCGTCGTTTGTGGACAGCGCTGTCGATGCACAGGCACTCTCTTATCCGGTCGGTGTGTTCAAAGAATCGCTGGCGATTGCGTCGGTTTCGCTGACAACACGTCCGATTCACTATGTGCTGTCGCAGTCGGGATGCCCGTCGTTTATCAAAGCGTTTGTACAGGTGGCATCGAGCAGAGAACGCTTGTCAGTCTTTTTGTTTGACGGCGATCAGTCGGCTGCACATGCGTATGAACATGTTTCCTATGCGGCGGATGCCGATTCGCTCAACGCGGCGGTTGTGTCGCTGTTCTCGGAGCTTGTGTACCGCCACAATCACACCAAAGAGGTATTAGAACAGGGCGGCACCGCGCCGGTTTATGAACCGCGGCTCTATGTGGTCAATGCAGTGAACCGCGTGTTTGAAATGCTCACAGACGACGGTAAGGATAAACTGCATGTTTTAATGGAAAAATGCGAACCGCATCTCGGTGTGTTCTTTGTACTGGCGGAGGTGGCGTCGGGTATTTCGTCGTTCTCATTCCGTCCGTGGTTTAAAAAACAGGGTACTTGCAATACAGCAATCTGGGTGGGCGACGGCATTGCCGATCAGTTCCAGCTCAAGGTGCGGCCGGAACGAACGCTTTATGAATCAGTCGGCGATTCGTTTGGCTATCTTGTCAAAAACGGTGCGCCGTCGCTTATGAAGCTGCTGACGACAGAACAGGAGGATTCCCATGAAGAATGAGCAGGTGCGGACAAAAATGATCGCGGAGCTTTATGTGCCCGCGGCACAAAAACAGTTTGACGTGCGCATTCCGCTGGATTTGCGTGTGCACGAGCTCACTCGGCTTTTGTCAAAGCTTTTGTCTGAGGTGGAGCCCGGCAGCTATGCGTTTGATGCGGATGCGATGCTGTGTGAATATCAGACCGGAAATGTCTACAGTGCATCTTTAACGCCAAGAGAGATGGGATGGAAAAACGGAATCCGGCTTTTACTGCTTTAATGTGCATACATGACGGAAAAAAGGAGGGAAGCGGCGATGAATACGGAAGAACAGATCCGACAAACAGAACAGGAGCTTTTGATGTATGCGCAGCGGCTGCGTGAGGCGAAACGACAGGCAGAACAATTAAAAGCAGGTGTTCGTCAGGCATGGAATGCGCCGGAAACCACATATATTCTCGAAGCGGTGGAAAAAGCGGCCGCAGAGCTTACCCGTGAGATCGAGAGTATGGAAACGCTCGCTGCCCACATCTCGGAAAAAGCAGCACAGCAGCGTGTGCAGGCAGAGCTTTTGCAGACGGATTTGCTGCTTGCGGATGACGGCTTGTTTTAATATCATATCAAAAAGAAAGGAGCAGACGCTGTGGATGAAATAAAGATTCAAACCGGTTGGTGCGACGAATTGTGCATGCAGTCGAGAGGCTGTATTTCGATTTTGCAGGAAACCGTATCGGCGCTTGCGGGAATGCGTGCGGATGTGCAGACGTTCGACGAAGAAACCCGCCAGTCGTTTTTGAAGCTTCAAAACAGGATTGAACAGACAAAAGAGCGGATGGAGCGGATTGAATCGTTTTTGCAAAACGGAATTTTTACATATGAGCGTATAGAACGCAGTCTCACCATGCAGGCACAGCAAATGACCGGCGGACTGCTGCTTTCAGAACCGGCGCAAAATCAATGGGCGCAGATGTTTTACGGTGAAGCGGATGCAGAGGATAACACAACAGGGGAGTGATGATCGATGAATTTTTTATATCAGACGGATGAGAAAAACGGGATTCTTTCCGTGGGAATTGAACCGGGTGTCATGCTTGATTTTCAAAAGCTCGATCTTTTGAAAACAATACCCGGAACAGCACCGTGTCAGGTGACATTCCGCGACGGTGTGCGGTATCTCGATTATTTTGTCGGCGGATTTTCTCCGGTCAGCAGTTTGTTTTCATCGGAGATGACGCGTGCAGGCTTTTTTGATGTGATGGAAAAGCTTGCAGCAGCGGCTGCTGCAGCACAGGCAGGCGGCATTGACACGCAGATTCTTTTGGAGCCGGAGCATGTGTTTTTATGTGAACAGGGTGCGGCATTTTGTTATGTGCCGGTTGACGGCTATCAGAATCAGGGTGTGCGCACGCTTTTGCTCGATGTGATCTATCGCAGTGTGTTTTCAAGGACAGAGGACAGTTCTTATGTGACGCCGATTGTATCGTATTTGCAGAATGCACCGTTTTCGATCGCAGAATTTCAGTCCTTGCTGTACTCTGTGAAAATGAGCAGCCAGTCTTCTTGTTATTATACGCCGCAGCAGCCTTGCACGGAGGACTTTTCCGATGCAAAGGGCGGGACGGTGCTCATTTCCGATGCAACACAGTTTAATGAATACGCTGTGCATGCTGAGGAAGCGCGGAAAGCGGAAGAAGCTCGCCTTGCCGAGGAAGCACGAAAAGCGGAAGAAGCTCGTCTTGCCGAGGAAGCGCGGAAAGCGGAAGAGGCTCGCCTTGCCGAGGAAGCACGGAAAGCGGAAGAAGCGCGTCTTGCCGAGGAGGCACGGAAAGCGGAAGAGGCTCGTCTTGCCGAGGCAGCACGAAAAGCGGAAGAGGCTCGTCTTGCCGAGGAGGCACGAAAAGCGGAAGA